>NZ_DHXG01000052.1:0-68693 GCF_002413585.1 Paracoccus sp. UBA5162 | reverse complement strand
GACGACCGGGTCGAGGCCGCCCTGCAGGCCGGCCAGCGCATCTTCGGCGAAAATTACGTGCAGGAGGCGCAGGGCAAATGGCCCGGCTGGCGGGATCGCTTCGAGGGGGTCTCGGTCCACATGATCGGTCCGCTGCAATCGAACAAGGCCAGGGCGGCGGTCGAGCTGTTCGACGCCATTCACACGCTGGACCGCGCCAGCCTGGCACGCAAGCTGGCCACGCAGGTTCAGCAACAGGGCCGCAGCCCGCAATTGTTCGTGCAGGTCAATACCGGCGACGAGCCCCAGAAGGCCGGTATCCTGGCCGACGAACTGCCGGGTTTCCTGAGCCAATGCCGCGATCTGGGCCTGAACACCCAGGGGCTGATGTGCATCCCGCCCGAGGACCAGGATCCGGTGCCGCATTTCCGGCTGCTGCGGGGACTGGCCGAGAGAAATGGCCTCGCCCTGCTGTCGATGGGGATGAGCGCCGATTTCGAGGCTGCGATTGCGGAGGGCGCGACCCATGTGCGCATCGGCTCGGCCATCTTCGGCGCGCGGGACTACGGCTAGACCGTTGCGCTAGGGGTATTTGGACAACGAAGAAGCCGGAATGATCAAGCGCGTCCCCGGCCCGGCCCGCGCGGCGATCCAGATCAGGTCCGGGCGGGCGAAGGCGATGCAGCCCTCGGTGCCGTATCGGGGGCGGCGCCATTGATGCAGGAAGATGGCCGATCCGCGTCCGGGCACGGCTTTGGGCCCGTTCCAGTCGGTGGTCAGGACCAGATCGTAAAGCGGATCCGCGCGGCGCAGTCTTTCATGGCCGGCGGTCAGCGGGGCGCGGGCATGGTGGTTGTAGGCCGGATGGGCCGGATCATCGCACCACAGATCGCCGGGACCGATGCCGCGCGCCCAAGGGGCCGGAGGCGCCAGGCGGTCGGCGCGATACCACAGCCCGGTGATGCGATGGATGCCGGCCGGAGTCGCGCCGTCGCCTTCGCGCTTGTCAGCGGTAATTCCGGTCCTGCCGATGGCGCAGGGAAAGAGACGGCGGCGAAAGCGGATGCCCCGGGCGGTCAGGACCAGATCGTCCGGGCTCACAGCAGATGTCCGGATTTTTCCGCCTTGGCATCCAGATAGCCGCTGTTGAACCGGTTGCGCGCGGTGATCAGCGGCACGCGCTGCGTCACCTCGATTCCGTGGCTTGCCAGCATGGCGACCTTGCGGGGATTGTTGGTCATCAGCCGCGCCTGTGCGAAGCCCAGCCGTTTCAACAGCGCCGCGCCGATGCGGAAATCGCGTTCGTCATCCTCGAAACCCAGCCGGTGATTGGCCTCGACCGTGTCGAAACCCTGGTTTTGCAGGTCATAGGCGCGCATCTTGTTGGCCAGCCCGATCCCCCGCCCTTCCTGGTTGAGATACAGCAGTACACCCGCCCCGGCCTGCCCCATCGCCTCCAGCGCCGCGCGAAGCTGCGGGCCGCAATCGCATTTCAGGCTGCCCAGTACATCGCCCGTGAAACAGGCCGAATGCAGCCGCGTCAGGACCGGCGCGTCGCGCGGCGGATCGCCGATCTCGATGGCGTAGTGTTCCGCGCCGCCATCGTCGGGCCGGAAGATGTGCAGGCGCGAGCGTTCCGCCGAGGCCAGCGGCAGCCGCGCCGCCGCGACCGGAGCCATCGCCGCCTCGCCGGCCAGCTGCGCCAGCACCTGCCCCGGCGCCAGCAGCGTCAGCCCGGCCGGGGCCGGCGCCCGCACCATCAGCACCGCAGGCAGCAATTGCGCGGATTTGGCCAGCGCCAGCGCCGCCATATGCGGTGTCGCATCGCCGTCGCGTTCCGTGAACAGCGGCCCCTTCATCGGCATCCGCAGATCGTCGGCGGGGTCAGCCAGACCGCGCAACCAGGCCAGATCGGCATCGTCGGGCACCTTCACCCGCGCCAGCCCGCCATCATAGGCCCGCGCCTTCAGCGTTTCGGCCCGCCGCTCCGTGATCGCCAGAACCGGACGGCCAAGCGCCTTCATGTCGGCCAGCCGCTGCGGCGGCAGCGTCTCGACCGCCGCCGCCAGATGGCCGCCGATGGCGACCGGCAGACCCATGCGCAGGTCGGCGCGGGCGCGCGAGACGGTCTCGGCCAGGGTCGGAATCAGGCTCATGATCGCTTTCGGCAGCTAGACGGGTTTGAAACAATCTGAAACATAGTGGCTTTTTCCGACAAAACCATGTGAGATTTCGAACATGCCGCTGGACCGCAGGCCCCGGCACGCCCACTCCTTTGCGCAATGACACACAGGAGGCAACATGGCCGGGTTGAAAAAGATTCTGCTGGTCGATGACGAGGAAGACCTGCGCGAGGCGCTGGCCGAGCAACTGGTCGCGACCGATGATTTCGACGTGACCGAGGCAGGCAGTGGCGCCGAGGCGGTCGAGGCAAGCAAGGGCGCGATCTACGACCTGGTCGTGCTGGACGTGGGCCTGCCCGACACCGACGGGCGCGAATTGTGCAAGAAGCTGCGCAAGCTGAACGTGAAATGTCCGATCGTCATGCTGACCGGCCACGACACCGATGCCGACACGATCCTGGGACTGGATGCGGGGGCGAACGATTATGTCACAAAACCGTTCAAGTTCCCCGTCCTGCTGGCCCGGCTGCGGGCGCAGCTGCGCACGCATGAGCAGTCCGAGGACGCGATCTTTCAGCTTGGACCCTATACCTTCAAGCCGGCGATGAAGATGCTGGTCGATCAGCGCGACAAGAAGATCCGCCTGACCGAGAAGGAAACCAACATCCTGAAGTTCCTGTATCGCGCGCAGGACGGCGTCGTGCCCCGCGACGTGCTGCTGCACGAGGTCTGGGGCTACAACGCGGGCGTCACCACCCACACGCTGGAGACGCATATCTACCGCCTGCGCCAGAAGATCGAGCCGGACCCGTCGAATGCCCGGCTTCTGGTGACGGAATCGGGAGGATATCGGTTGGTCGCGTAAGGATCGGCCGGCTTGAAATCAGGATTCGGCGCCGCGCGCGCCGGTCCTTCTTTCATGACCATTTTCATTTTGCTTCTGACAGTTTACGTCGCCCGAGCCAATGTGCTTGGCATTGCATAGGTCATGGGTTCAATATGGTTCGTTTTATCAGTCATGGCGTGCGCGCCCACGCTGCCGCAAGACGTTTGGCAAAGGGATGCGCGCCGATCACACGGCTCTTGCTGTCGAGACGGTTTTCACCCCAGGCCAGGGTTCGGGTTCTGATCTTCCATCATCCCAACCGGATATGCTGGGCCAGCATCTATCCCTATTTCCACTACGCAGCAGAACTTGCCGACCGTTATGGTGCCGACATTCGCGCCCGGCCGCTCGCGGATATCCATTCCGACAAGGCCCCTGCGGCGGACGTCATCCTGGTTCAGCCCTGGTTCACCGAGGACATGAGCCGCCTGGCCGAGGCGATTGCCCGATACCGCGCCCGCCACGATCCGGATCGGGTGGTTTTTCTGGACAGCGCCGCGCATGTCGACCTGCGCGCCGGCCGTGACCTTGATCCGGTGGTCGATCTCTATCTGCGCAAGGCGTTGTTTCGTGATCGCAAGATGTTTCAGAAGCCGCGGCTTGGCGACACGAATCTGACCGAATATTACATGGAGCTTCACGGCATTCCGGGACAGGTTGTGGACCGCCGTGTTCCGGACGGCCTGCTGACCCGCCTGGGCCTTTCGCCCAACTTTCTGGTGGCACCACATCTGATGCCGCATTTCCTGATGGACCGCCCCGATACAGGCGCCCGGCCCATCGACCTGCATTCCCGGATCGCCACCGGGGGAACACCCTGGTATCAAGCGATGCGTAGCCATGCGGCCGCGGTGGCGCGGGACATGCCCGGAATCAAGACCACACCACAGGAAAGAATCAGCCAGCCGCGCTTTCTGAAGGAATTGCGTCAATCGAAACTGTGTTGGAGCCCGTTTGGCTATGGCGAATTGTGTTGGCGCGACATCGAAGCCTTCATGACGGGTGCGGTTCTGGTCAAGCCGGACATGTCTCATCTGGACAGCCTTCCCGACCTCTACCGGCCCAATGAAACCTATTTGCCGGTGCGGTGGGACTTTTCAGATTTCGGAGATGTCGTCCGGCAGGCACTGGCCCAGCCGGAGATTCTGCGTCGCATCGCTGCGACCGCGTTCGACGCTTGCAGTGACTATCTTGCCGCACACAGATTTGTCGAGGATTGCGCACCGCAATTGTCGTTCGCCCGGTAGCGCGCTTTGCCCTGGCGGCCCAAGCCGATGACCGTTCCCTGCCCGAAATCTTTGCCGCTGTCTGTCGCCCCGCCAGAGAGATCGGTCAAATTGCGTCCGCATCGTTCATTTCTGGAACCGAAGCCTGCAGCGGGCGTTCATACATCGAAGCCCAGTGGTCGGCGGATGCGGCCACACCCTCCCTCTCTGATAACCCCGGCGTCTCCCGCGCCGGGGTTTTCTCTGACGCGGCCTCCGTCGCTGTCGTGACTCCGTGGGTCCGCGGCAGCCGGAAGGGCGAGGATTCCGATCAGCCCCGCTCGTGCGGCCGGGTCCAGTCCTCATCGGGGCCGATGGGGATGATGCGGTGCGGGTTCACCATGTCCTGGCTGTAGTAATAATGCCGGACGAAATGATCCGGCCGCACCGTCGCCGCGATGCCGGGCCATTGGTAAAGCTCGCGCGCCCAGCCCCACAGGTTCGGATAATCCACGATGCGGTGGCGGTTGCATTTGAAATGCGTGTGATAGACCGGATCGAAGCGGGCGATGGTGGTGAACAGGCGCCAGTCGGCCTCGGTGATCATTTCTCCGGTCAGATAGCGGTGCCGCGCCAGAAGCCCCTCGATCCAGTCGAGACTGTCGAACAAGGGCGCGACGGCCTTGTCATAGGCCTGTTGCGTTGTCGCGAAACCGGCCTTGTAGACGCCATTGTTGACGGTGTCGTAGATGCGGCCGTTCACCTCGTCGATGCGCGGCCGCAGATGTTCGGGCCAGTAATCATCCTCGTTCCCGGTAACGGAATCGAAGGCCGAATTGAACATGCGGATGATGTCGGCGCTTTCGTTGGACACGATCGTGTCGCGTCCGCGGTCCCACAGGACCGGCACGGTGACACGACCCGACGCCTGCGGATTGGCGCGCAGATAGATGTCGCGCAGGAAGGGTTCGTCAAACAGCCTGTCGCCGGTCGCGCCGGGGAAATCCTCGCGAAATTCCCACCCCTCGGCCAGCATGTCGGGATGGACGACCGAGACCTCGACATGATCGCCCAGGTCCTTCAGCGCGCGGAAGATCAGCGTCCGGTGCGCCCAGGGACAGGCATAGGACACATACAGATGAAAGCGCCCGCTTTCGGCCCTGAAGCCGCCCTCGCCGGATGGCCCGGGCGTGCCGTCCGCCGTCACCCAGTTGCGGAACTTTGCCGTATCGCGGACGAATTCGCCGCCATGCGCATCCGTATCATACCATTCGTCCTTCCAGACGCCTTCGACAAGTTGGCCCATTCTGTCCTCCTGTGATCTGGCATCAGAACGGGCCGGGGCGGCGGAAGGTTTCGCGGCTCAGCCGATGGCGGTGTCGCGGGTCTCGGCGCGAACCAGCAGCAGGGCAGCCGCAGCGACCAGCAGCAGCACCGCGAAGACCCCGATGGCAAAGCCGAAGCCCCTGGCAAAGACAACCGCCAGCAGGCTGGGTGCAAGGATGCCGCCCAGCCGCGCCATGGCGCTGGCTGTGCCCATGCCGGTGCCGCGCAGGTGGGTTGGATACAGCTCGGGCGTGAAGGCGTAGAGCGCGCCCCAGGTGCCCAGCAGCGCAAAGCTCATCAGGATCAGCGCGCCCGCGATCATCGCCGTGCCGGATGCCAGGGTGAACAGGAAGCAGCCCGCCGCGCTGAGGATCAGGAACCCCATCAGCGTGGCACGCCGGCCAAGCGCCTCGACCCCCCAGGCGGCCAGCGCATAGCCGGGGATCTGCGCCAGCGCCAGGATCACCAGAAAGCCGTAGCCGCGCACGAAGCCGAAGCCTTCCGTCGCAAGCTGACCCGGCACCCAGACGAAGACGCCGTAATAGCTGACGGAAACCAGGAACCAGACGATCATGACACCGATGGTCCGCATCCGCAGGATCGCGGAAAAGATCGACCGCTCGGCGCCGGCCGGAACCGGTGCGGGGATCAGTTCGGCACCCGCCGGCAGGGTCTGCATCCCGTTGGCGGCCAGCACCCGGTCCACCACTGCCTTCGCTTCGGCAGCACGGCCCTGGCGCACCAGATACATCGGCGATTCGGGCACCCAGAGGCGCAGGAAGACGCCGATCAGCGCCGGGATCGCGGCGATGGCGAAGATCCAGCGCCAGGGCGCCGCCGCGCCATAGGTCGCGGCGATCCATGCCGTCAGCGCGATGACGATGGTGCCGATGGCCCAGAACCCTTCCAGCCAGACCAGCCAGCGGCCCCGGTTCCGGGGTGGCAGGAATTCGGCCATCATCGCGTAATCGACCGGCAGGGTGCCGCCAACCGCGGCGCCGGTCAGGAAGCGCAGCACCAGGAGCCACGTGAAATCCTGCGCGAAGACCGAGGCCAGGCCAAAGACCGCATCCATCGCCACGGTCGCCATCAGCAGGTTCCGCCGCCCGATCCGGTCGGCGAGGCGGCCGAAGATCCAGGCGCCGAAGAACATGCCCAGAAAGAACACCGTGCCGATCTGGAAAGCGGTCACACGTTCGATCCCGAAACTGGCCGCGACCGATGGCGCGGCAAAGCCCACGGCGATGACCTGCATCGCATCGGCCGCCCAGACCAACCCGAAGATCGCCAGAAGGCGGGCCTGAAACCGGCCCGTGCCACCGCGCGACAGCGCCTCGTCCACCGTGATCTGCATGTCGATCCCTCTTGTCCGCGTTCATTCTTTTCAGCCTCTTAACGCTAGGGAAGCCGATCACCAAGCGGTGATTGCGGCAGCGCGGCATCACCGGCGCCAACTCGACACAGGCAACCGCCGCCGCTAGGGTCCGCCCGAAGAAGGAGATCCCATGTTCACGCTTGCCACCTGGAACATCAATTCGGTCCGCCTGCGCGAGGGCCTGGTCGCGAGATTGCTGCGTGACGAGGCACCTGACATCCTGTGCCTTCAGGAATGCAAGTCGCCGGTCGAGAAGATCCCGCTGGACCAGTTCCGGGCGCTTGGCTATGGCCACATCGTCGCGCGTGGGCAAAAGGGCTATAACGGCGTTGCGATCCTGTCGCGCCTGCCGATCGAGGATGCGGGCGACCGCGATTATGCGCAGCTTGGCCATGCGCGCCACGTAGCGGCCCGGCTGGAAAACGGTGTGGTGATCCACAACCTGTATGTGCCCGCCGGCGGCGACATCCCCGACCGCGAGGCAAACGTGAAATTCGGGCAGAAGCTGGATTTCCTGACCGAAATGCGCGACGTCTTTCACGCCGACAACCCGCGCAGGTCGATCCTGGTGGGTGATCTGAACATCGCCCCGCGCGAGGATGACGTCTGGTCGCACAAGCAGCTTCTGAAGGTCGTCAGCCACACGCCGATCGAGGTGGATCACCTGCTGGCCGCGCAGGATGCGGGCCAATGGGTGGACATCACCCGCAAGGACATTCCCGACGGCCGGCTCTATTCGTGGTGGAGCTATCGCGCCCCCGACTGGAACGCGGCCGACAAGGGGCGGCGGCTGGATCACGTCTGGGCCAGCCCCGACATCGCCAATGCCGGTCATGGCAGCCGTGTCCTGCGCGACGTTCGCGGCTGGGACAAGCCCAGCGATCACGTGCCGGTCTTTGCCAGCTTCGATCTGTAAGCGCGGCAGACCCTTTCGCTTGGCACGATCTGGCCCCATATTGCGGGCAACGAAATTCGATCCGAACCATCCGGGGCCGACATGACAATGCTTTTCGATGGCGCAGCGACCGCGCCCAAGACCGACGATTTCATCAAGGACGTGACCGAGGCCGATTTCATGGCCGAGGTGGTCGAGGCGTCGATGCAGGTGCCGGTGATCGTGGATTTCTGGGCGCCGTGGTGCGGCCCCTGCAAGACGCTGGGCCCGCAACTGGAGGCCGAGGTCACGCGCCACAAGGGACGCGTCCGCATGGCCAAGGTCAATGTCGACGAGAACCAGATGATCGCCGGGCAGCTTCGCGTGCAGTCGATCCCGACGGTCTTTGCCTTCTTTCAGGGCCAGCCCGTCGATGCCTTCCAGGGCGCGGTGCCGCAAAGCCAGGTGAAGCAATTCGTGGACAAGCTGGCGGCGATGGGCGGGGGTCAGGATGACGGCCTTGCCGACGCCCTGGCCGCGGCCGAACAGATGCTGGAGGATGGCGAGGCCGGCGATGCCGCCGAGACCTTTACCGCCATCATCGGCGAAGAGCCCGAGAACGCCGATGCCTGGGGCGGCCTGATCCGTGCGCATCTGGCCTCGGGCGATGCCGCCGCCGCCGCATCGACCCTGCAACAGGTGCCCGACGCCGCCGCGAAATCCGCCCCGGTCGAGGCCGCGCGCGCCCAGTTGCAACTGGCCCAGCAGGCCGAAAGTGCCGGGCCGCTGGGCGAATTGCAGGCCCGGGTCGAGGCCGATCCCGCCGATCAGCAGGCGCGGCTGGAATACGCCACCGCACTGCACGCGGCCGGTCAGGTCGAAGAGGCCATCGACGTGCTGCTGGAGAGTTTCCGCCGTGACCGCGACTGGAACGATGGCGCGGCCAAGGCGCAGTTGCTGACCATCTTCGACAGCCTCAAGCCCACCGACCCGCTGGGCCGGCGTGGCCGCCGGCGCCTGTCCTCGATGATCTTCGCCTGATCTGCGAACTGATGGGATTCCGCTTCGATCTGCCGCCCCGCATTCCGCTGTTCCCGCTGCCCGGCGCGGTGCTGATGCCGCGTGCCAAACTGCCGCTGCACATCTTCGAGCCGCGCTATCTTCAGATGATGGAGGACGTGCTGAAGACCGATCACCGCCTGATCGGCATGGTCCAGCCCGAAGGCGACGGGCTGGCCACGATCGGCTGCGCCGGCCGGGTCATCGCCTTTTCCGAATCCGATGATGGACGGCTGATGATCTCGCTCAAGGCGGTGTCGCGGTTCCGGCTCGCCGATATCGAGGAAGGTTTCGCGCCCTATCTTCAGGCCCATATCGACTGGACCGGCTTCGATCGCGACCTGAAAGGCCCCGAGCGGGATCCGGGTCTGGATCGCGAACGCCTGTTTCCGCTGCTGCAACGCTTTCTGTCGCAGCACGAGCTGTCAACCGATTGGGGCGCCGCACAGGAGGCCGAGGACGAGATGCTGGTCAATTCGCTGTCGATGATGCTGCCCTTCTCGAATTCGGACAAGCAGGCGCTGCTGGAATCGCCGACCCTGGCGGATCGGCGCGAATTGTTGCAGGGACTGATCGAATTCGCGCTGCATGGCGGCGGCGACACCGAGGAACGGCTGCAATGAGCGATCTCGACCACCCCGGCTTCGACCGGCACATGCTGGAGGCGCTGGTCTGCCCGGTCAGCCACGGTCGGCTCAGCTATGACGCGACCCGGCAGGAACTGGTGTCGCAGACCGTCGGGCTGGCCTTTCCGATCCGTTCCGGGATCCCCATCATGCTGATCGACGAGGCGCGCCAGATCAAGGCGGATGACTGAGATGCAATCGCCCCGCGCCGTCCCCAACACGGTCCGCGCCCGTCGCGCGCGTCCGCCCCTGCCCCGTTGGGTGATCGGGGTTATGGTGCTGTGCACGGTGATCGAGGCCGCCTTCTGGCTGGCCCCCCTGGTCGGGCTGGGAGGCCTGCGCCGCGCCGCGGATTTCCTGGGCGGCTTCTGGTCGCCGGTCTTCTGGGCCGGTCACGGCATCTATCCGTTTCAGCCGCTGGTGATGTTCGCCAGCTATGGCCTGCTGCATTCCGGGCTGGCCCACCTGGCCATGAACATGCTGTCGCTGATGGCCATCGCGCGCGAATTGAACGTTCTGATCGGCGCGCGGCGCATGTTTGTGGTCTATGTCGTCAGCCAGATCGCCGCGGCCCTGGCCTTTGCACTGATGGCCCCCGATGCGGGCCCGATGATCGGCGCCTCGGGCGCGATCTTCGGCCTGGCCGGGGCGCTGATCGGCCATGCCGCCGTGGCGGGCTGGCGCCTGAATCGCCCGCTGGGCCAGTTGTGGCGCGGCGTGGCGCTGATCGTGGTGCTGAACGTGGCGCTGACCGTGCTGATCCCCTCGATCGCCTGGGAGGCGCATCTGGGCGGCGCCGTCACCGGTCTGATGATGGGCGCCTTCACCGGCCATCGCGCGACGCGCCGGCGCTGATCATGCCGGCTTCGGGCCGATGTCTTCCGGTTCGGGCGCGGGATCGGCCGGCGCGGCCCTCGGGCCTTGCGCATCTTCCCGTTCGTCAGGCACGCCGTCGCTGCCGACCAGCCGCCGCATCGCGGCGCGGAAGATGTCGGCCTTGCTCCATGCCAGCGTCGCCGCAGTCTCGGTCCCGTCCGCCTGCGCCAGATGCTCGGCCACCAGCCGGTGGCCCAGCCCGTAGCCGGTCCATTTGCGCAGGTCGCCCTTTCCGAAGAACCAGCGTGCATGGTCATAGCCCAGCCGCGCCCATTCGTTCATCGCCGCCCGCGCCGCCCCCGAGGCCGGCGTCACCGCATCCCAGGGATCGGGTTTTCCGTCCAGAACCTGCCGCACGAAATGCCCCGCCAACCCTTCGCTGACCAGCGCCTCGCCCAGCGATTTGCCATAGCCCGGCCCGTCCCAGCGGATCAGATGGTGGAATTCGTGAACCAACGTGCGCAGCATCAGGCCGGAATCGAATCGGTCGGGGTTCAGGCTGATCTGGATCAGCCCCGGCGCCGGGGCATGGCCCCCGATTCCCCATTCCGGAATGACATCGCCGCCCGCGCGCACGATCAGATCGAAACGCGGCAGATCGGCGTGGCCCTGCGTCCGGGCCACCGCGTCCCGCAGCGTGGCACGAAGCTGAGGCATGATGCGCGTCAGATCATTGCGCGCGTTCAGAAGATGAATGTTCCAGACCGTCATGGCAGGTATTTTCGCAGGTTCGAAAGCGACGCGCCAGCGGCAAGCGGCGCCAGGCAGCGGTCATCGGCAAGGTTGCGCAAGATGACGCCAGTGACACACCGACCCATCAGGCGAGGAGGTCCTTGGGTCCGGCCGTACCGTCCTGATCAAGCCGCACCTGGCGAAAGGCTCACATCTCGGGCACCAGGACCTCGCGCTTGCCGACATGATTGGCGCTGCTGACGACGCCCTGATCCTCCATCTGCTCGACCAGCCGCGCGGCCTTGTTATAGCCGATGGCCAGCTTGCGCTGGATGTAGGAGGTGGAACATTTGCGGTCCCTGGCCACGATCATCACCGCCTGGTCGTAAAGGGCGTCATCGCCGTTATCGCCGCTGCCAAGGCCCAGCACCGCGTCGATATCGTCGGCCTTCTCGTCATCCGGGCCCTCGACGACGCCGGATTTGTAGCTGGGCGGGCCGAAGGATTTCAGATGGTTCACGACCTCTTCGACCTCTTCGTCGGAAACGAACGGCCCGTGGATGCGGTTCACGCGACTGCCGGTGCCCATATACAGCATGTCGCCCTGGCCCAGCAATTGCTCGGCGCCCTGCTCGCCCAGGATGGTGCGGCTGTCGATCTTGGAGGTGACCTGAAAGCTGATACGGGTCGGGAAGTTGGCCTTGATCGTGCCGGTGATGACATCGACGGAGGGGCGCTGCGTGGCCATGATCAGATGGATGCCCGATGCCCGCGCCATCTGCGCCAGACGCTGGATGCAGGCCTCGATTTCCTTGCCGGCGACCATCATCAGGTCGGCCATTTCGTCCACGATCACGACGATATAGGGAAAGGTCTCGGGCTGGAACTCCTCGGTCTCGAAGACCGGCTCGCCGGTATCGTCATCGAAACCGGTCTGGACCGTGCGCTTGAACATCTCGTTCTTCGACAGCGCCTCGCGGACGCGGCCGTTGTAGCCCTCGATGTTGCGCACCCCCATCTTGGACATCTTGCGATAGCGTTCCTCCATCTCGCCCACGACCCATTTCAGCGCCACGACGGCCTTCTTGGGATCGGTGACGACGGGCGACAGCAGATGCGGGATACCGTCATAGACCGACAATTCCAGCATCTTCGGGTCGATCATGATGAGCCGACATTCATCCGGCGTCAGCTTGTAGAGCAGCGACAGGATCATCGTGTTGATCGCCACCGACTTGCCCGAACCGGTGGTCCCCGCGATCAGCAGATGCGGCATCTTGGCAAGGTTCGCCACGATCGGATCGCCGCCGATATCCTTGCCAAGCGCCAGGGGCAGCGGCTGCGTGCCGTCGCCAAAGGCGCGGCTGGCCAGAATCTCGCGCAGGATCACCTTCTCGCGTCGCGCATTGGGCAGTTCGATCCCGATCACGGTGCGTCCCGGCATGGTCGAGACCCGCGCCGACAGCGCCGACATGGATCGGGCGATGTCGTCGGCCAGGCCGATCACGCGGGATGCCTTCAGCCCCGGCGCAGGCTCCAGTTCATACAGCGTGACGACCGGACCGGGCCGCACCTCGGTGATCTGGCCCTTGACGCCGTAATCGTCCAGCACCGCCTCCAGCATCCGGGCGTTTTCCATCATCGCCTCGTCGGAAAGCTGCAACCGCTCGATTGTCGAAGGCGCGGTCAGCAGAGAGAGCGGCGGGCGCTCATAGGCGTCGGGATTGTCGTCAAAGGACAATTGCGGCTCGGCCTCGGCGCGGGCCTGCCGCGAGGCGGGCACCGGCTTGCGCGGGGGCGTAAGCTTGCGCGCGTGGCTTTCGCCAAAGGGCGCGGGATCGGCCGCATCGGCGGGGGCGGGCGGATCGCCCGCTGCATCGGGGACGGCATTCTCGCGCACCAGCCTGCGGGCAACGGCGGCCAGCACCGAGGATTTGGCCGAGCGGCTGCGTATCGCGTCGCTGATGCGGCCGCTGACCTCGTCGGCCGAGGGCGCATCGCCGTCGTAATCGGCGTCGCGTTCGATCAGTTCGGGTTCGGGCAGTTCCGCGTCGAGATCACGATGGCCGGCCTCGCTGCCCGGCTGACGGCGGGTCAGGATCGGTGCACGCGCGGTTTTCGCAGGCGTCCGGGGTGCCGTGGCCTGCTTGTCACGGGCCCGCCGCGCGATCCCGGCCGAGGCGCGCGCGCCGCGCCCGGCCAACCGCATGGCCGTGTCATAGGCGGTGATCAGCCCGATCAGAAACCGCCGCCACAGCGCGCGCAGTTCGGATCGTTCGAATCCCAGCACGAAGGCGATGGCGATGATCGCGGCCAGCGCCAACACCAGCGCGGCCAGCCGGATGCCGATCTGAGCCTTGACCGGCATCAGATTCAGCAGCGCGCCCATCACCATGTCGCCGAAATGCCCGCCAAGGCCGTAGGTCTGCTGCCAGGCTCCGTGCGGCACGACGGTGCTGAAATAGACCGAGACCAGCGCCACGGCGATCGGCGTGAAGATGCCGCGCATCAGCCGGTCTTCGCCCCGGTGCAGCATCAGCCGCAGCCCCCAGACAAAGGCCGCCACGACCAGCATCCACGACCCGTAGCCCGCGATCATCATCAGCGGCGAGGCGATATAGGCACCGATACTGCCCAGCAGGTTTTCCGCCGGCTCGTCAGTCGCGGAAAGAAAGCTGGGATCATCCGCCGACCAGCTGCCCAGCATCATCGCGATGATGACGCCCAGCACGACAAGCCCGGCCCCGGCCAGTTCCTTGCCACGCCGTTCCAGCGCCGCCTGCGTGTTCCGGTCGAACAGCGGATCGCGTTGTTTTGCCTGCCAGCTTGCCATCCCTCTACCCTTCCCCGGCCTCATCCGTCATCGTACAGCACGTC
The DNA here is from genome assembly GCF_002413585.1 of Paracoccus sp. UBA5162. Taxonomy (NCBI): domain Bacteria; kingdom Pseudomonadati; phylum Pseudomonadota; class Alphaproteobacteria; order Rhodobacterales; family Paracoccaceae; genus Paracoccus; species Paracoccus sp. UBA5162. The sequence continues at coordinate 54,815 of NZ_DHXG01000052.1, read as the reverse complement.
GCGCAACCGCGTCAGCGCGGCGTCCGTCGCCTCTGCATCCGCGACCAGCGCCACCCGCACAAAACCCTTGCCCGGATTGAACCCATCCACCTCGCGCGACAGATACGCCCCCGGCAGAATCTGGATTCCCACCCGCGACCACAGCTTTCGGGCCGCGGCCTCGCCATCCTCGACCGGCAGCCACAGGAAAAAACCGCCCTGGATCGGCCGATAGCCCGGAACATTGCCCAGGATCCGGTCGGCGATGTCGTATTTCTGTCGATACAGCGCCCGGCTGGCCTCGACATGCGCCTCGTCGCGCCAGGCCGCCTCGGCCACCTCTTGCAGCGGCAGCGGCAGCGGCGCGCCGGCAAACGAGCGGAGCTGCCGCAAAAGCCGGCTCTGCGTCTCGCCGGCGGCGACGAAGCCCGACCGCAGGCCCGGCAGGTTCGAACGCTTGGACAACGAGTTGAACACCACCACCCGGTCCGTCAACCCCATTGCATCGGCCACTTCCAGCGCGCCGGGCGGCGGCGTGTCACGGTAGATCTCGGAATAGCATTCGTCGGAAAAGACGAGGAAATCGTGCTGATCCGCCAGCCCGATCAGCCGTTCCAGATAGGCGCGATCGGCGATCGCGCCCTGTGGATTGGCTGGCGAACAGATGAAGGCGATGGCAGTCCGGTCCAGCAGATCGGCCGGCAGCGCGGCATAATCGGGCAGATCGCCGGTCTCGGCGATGGCAGGCACAAAGATCGAATCGGCCTGGACGGCCGCCGCCGCGGCCGCATAGACCTGATAGAAGGGATTGGGCGTCAGCACCGCCGGGCGCTGTCCGTTGCTCAACTCGGGGCACAGGGCAAGGACCGCGTTGAACAGCCCCTCTCGGGTGCCGTTCAGCGCCATGATCTGCTGCGGCGGCACCGCGACGCCATACCGCGCCCCGATCCAGCCCGAGATCGCCTCCAGCAGGCCGGACGTGCCCTCGTTGACCGGATATTTTGCGAAACCGCCGATGCTGGTCGAGATCGCATCGGCGACGAAATCGGGCATGGCATGGCGCGGCTCGCCGATGGTCATCACCATCGGCGCCGTGCCGGGCGGCAGGCCGGGTTCGATACCCGACAACAGCGCCCGCAAACGCGGAAACGCGTATTCCGGCAGGTTCGAGAACCGCTCGGGGATTGCCATGTCTGCCTCGCTCTCGGGGTCTGTGCCCCGTTCATTACCCGCGACATTAGCGTCATCAATCGCTTGCGTCCAGCGAAAGCCGGCCCGCCAGCAGCCGCACCGCGCTTCTTCGTTGCCCAAATACCCCTCGACGCGGCCGTCCGCGTGGTCAGGCCCGCAGCGCGGCCTCGGCCCCCGCCGCGACGCGCAGCAGATGCCGGTCGCGCCCGGCATGGCCCATCAGCATCAGCCCGCAGGCCGGCTGACCCGTGGGCAGCGTGACCGAGGGCAAGCCCAGCAGATTGGCGATGCGGGTGTTGCGCAGGGTCAGCATGTTGGCGCGGACGAATTCGGCCTCGTCCTGCATCAGCCTGCCAGCATCGGGGGGCAGGATCGGAACGGTGGGCAGGATCACCGCGTCATGGACCGAGGCGACCTCCTTGATCCACTTGCGCCGGATCCGGGTCAGATGTTCCCAGGCGGCGACGTAATCGGGACCGCTGATCTCGGCACCGCCGCGGAACCGCTCCAGGATCGGCTTCCACATCAGTTCCGGCGCATCCTCGATCTGCGCCCGCCAGATGCCATAGGCTTCGGGCGCGAAAAGCTGCGGCGACAGGGCCATGGCGCGATCCAGCCAATCGGTCGTGACATGGGTGATCGTGGCCCCGGCCCTCGACAGGCGCTGCAGCGCGTCCTCGAAGGCGGTGACCGGGCCTTCCTCGGCCTGATCGAAGGGCAACCCGTCCAGCACCATCAGGCGCAGCCCGCTGACCGTCGCGCCCTCCAGATCGGCGGCGCGGTCGCCCGCCATCAGCGCCAGCAATCCGGCGCAATCCTCGACGCTGCGCGCGATCGGGCCGACCACGTCGAACTTGCGGCACAACGGCACCACGCCCTTTTCCGGCACCGCGTCATGGGTGGGCTTGAACCCGACCAGCCCGTTCCACGCCGCGGGCACCCGAATCGAGCCGCCTGTATCCGATCCGACCGCCGCCGCCGCCAGCCCAAGGGCCACCGAGACCGCGGCGCCCGATGACGACCCGCCGGGCGCCAGCGCAGGATCCAGCGCATTGGGCGGAGTCGCCGTGACCGGATTCAGCCCCAGACCCGAAAAGGCCAGTTCGGTCATGTGTGTCTTGCCCAGACAGACCAGGCCCTCGCGCGCGACGCGCGACAGCACCACCGCATCCTTGCGCGGCACCCGGCCCTCCAGCAGTTTCGATCCGGCCTCGGTCACGGTGCCGCCGCTGTCGATATTGTCCTTCCAGCTGATCGCCACCCCGTCCAGCAGGCCGTGGCGCAATTCGTCCTTGGCGCGGTCATGGGCGGCGACGGCCTCGGAGCGGGCGCGCGCCTCGGTCAGCCGTGCATAGATGCGCCTGCCGTCCGGATGGGCCTTCGCCGCCTCCAGATAGGCTTCGGTCTGGTCGATCGGATCCAGCAGGCCGGCCATGATCGCCCGGCCCTGTTCCATCGCTGAGGCGCGCAGCCAGTCCTTCATTCGGAAGTCCCCATTCAAAAATCGACGGCGATGCCGTTCTTCTCGTAATCGCCGAACCGCACCGGCTCCGCGCCGTCCCGGCCGCCATGTTCCTTGGGCAGGGGCGGCTTTTTCGCGGCCTCCTCGCGGCGGCGGGCCGCCTCGGCCAGCGCGCGCCGCGCGGCGGGGGGAAGGTCTGGACGATCGCTCATGGAAACCTCTGCCGAATGGGATTATGGGTCGCGTCACTCTGTCAGAAACATCTAGGCGAAGGAAAGCGGTTTGGCAAAGCCGGGAACGGATGGGGCGCGCAAGGGCGCGCTGCGGCTGCTGCAAGGCGTGCGCGACAGGCTGTCGCTGGCGGATCAGGCTGGCGCGCTGGCCGCCCTGCCTCCTGCCGATCAGGCCCGCGCCGGGCGCCTGGCGGCCGAGGTCCTGCGTCATCGGGATCGCGCCGATGCCGTTCTGGCGCTGCATGTCACGCGAAAGCCCGCACCGCCGGTCGCCGATGTCCTGCGGCTGGCGACGGTCGAGATGCTGGAACTGGGCGGCGCGGCCCATGGCGTGGTCGATGCGGCGGTGTCGCTGAGCCGCGGCCTGGGCCAGCGCGGACAGGCGGCCTCGGGCATGGTGAATGCCGTGCTGCGCAAGGTATCCCGGCATCAGGGCTGGGGCGATCTGCCGCCGCAGCGCCTGCCCGGCTGGCTGCGCGATCCGGTCGTGGCCGCATGGGGCGAGGACGCGGCCCGGACGATCGAGGCGGCACATCAAACCGGTGCGCCGCTGGACCTGACTCTGAAACCCGGCACGACGTTCGAGGGCGGCCTGGCGCTGCCGACGGGATCGGTGCGGCTGCACGTCCCGGCGCAGGTTTCGGCCCTGCCCGGATTCGCCGAGGGCGACTGGTGGGTGCAGGACGCCGCCGCCGCCCTGCCCGTGCGCCTGCTGGATCCCCAGCCGGGCGAACGGATCGCCGATCTCTGCGCCGCGCCGGGCGGCAAGACACTGCAACTGGCCGCCGCCGGTGCGCAGGTCACCGCAATCGATATCAGCGCGGCGCGGTTGAAGCGGTTGGCGCAGAACCTTGCCCGCTGCGGGCTGGCGGCCGATCTGGTCCGCGCCGATGCGCTGGACTGGCGGCCCGAGACCGCGCCCGACGCGATCCTGCTGGACGCGCCCTGTTCCGCGACGGGCACGATCCGCCGCCATCCCGACCTGCCCTTCCGCCGCGACGGATCCTCCATCGCCGACCTGCTCGGCCTGCAGGCGCACCTCATCGACCATGCGCTGTCGCTGCTGCAAGCGGGCGGGCGACTGGTCTATGCGGTCTGCTCGCTGCTGCCCGACGAGGGCGAAGCCCAGATCGCGGCCGCCCTGTCGCGGCATCCCGGCCTGACGGTCGAGACATCCGCGCTGACGGGAACCGACCCTGGCTGGGTCACAACCGGCGGCGGGCTGCGGCTGCGGCCCGATTACTGGCCAGAGCGGGGCGGGATGGACGGGTTCTTCATGGCAAGGCTGCGCCTGTCCTGATCCGCGCCCGACGGCGGCTTGCGCAAGGTGCCGCAGGCGGGGCGCCGGCCGATATCCCGGCAGCCGCCGTCCGGAAGGCCCGCGCCCGCCTCGCGTTGCATTTCCCCCCGTCCCCGCTCATATAGGGGCGCGAATGCGAACAGCCCGAAGGCAGCCCGAGACATGGTCTATCTGGATTTCGAAAAGCCGCTGGCCGATATCGAAGGCAAGGCCGAGGAATTGCGTGCCATGGCGCGCAAATCCGACAATGCGGTCGATGTCGAGAAAGAGGCCGCGGCGCTGGACAAGAAGGCCGGCGATCTGCTGAAGGATCTCTACAAGAACCTCGATCCGTGGCGAAAGACCCAGGTCGCGCGCCATCCCGACCGGCCGCATTGCCGCGACTATGTCGAGGCGCTGTTTTCGGAATACACGCCTTTGGCGGGCGATCGGGCCTTCGGTGACGACCACGCGGTGATGGGCGGGCTGGCGCGGTTCAACGACGCGCCCTGCGTGGTGATCGGCCACGAAAAGGGCAATGACACCAAATCCCGCATCCACCACAATTTCGGCATGGCCCGGCCCGAAGGCTATCGCAAGGCGATCCGGCTGATGGACATGGCCCACCGCTTCGGCCTGCCCGTGATCACGCTGGTCGATACGCCCGGCGCCTATCCCGGCAAGGGCGCCGAGGAACGCGGGCAAAGCGAGGCCATCGCCCGCTGCACCCAGAAAAGCCTTGAAATCGGCGTGCCCCTGGTCAGCGTCATCGTCGGCGAGGGCGGCTCGGGCGGGGCGGTGGCCTTCGCCACGGCGAACCGGGTGGCGATGCTGGAACATTCCATCTATTCGGTGATCTCGCCCGAGGGCTGCGCCTCGATCCTGTGGAAGGATGCCGACAAGATGCGCGACGCGGCAGAGGCCCTGCGCCTGACCGCGCAGGATCTGAAGAAGCTGGGCGTGATCGACCGCATCATTCCCGAGCCCGTGGGCGGCGCACAGCGCATGCCCGCGACCGCCATCGCCGCCGTGGGCAAGGACATCGCCGCGATGCTGAAGGATCTGGCGGGCAGGAAGCCCGCCGATCTGATCAGGGACCGGCGACAGAAGTTCCTGTCCATGGGGGCCTCGTCTCTGGCCTGACGGAGGGCCGAAGCCATCATCCGCCGTCGATGCGATCAGGCCGCCGCTGTCGCGTCACAGGGCCGGTCGAGAACCCGGCCGCAGCCTTTTGCGCGTCGCGACCCGCCCTATTCCGCAGCCGCACCCGAGGCGATCAGCGCCGCGATCTCGTCTTGGGAATATCCGGCCTCGACCAGCACCTGCCGCGTTCCGCCGCCCAGTTTCGGGACCGGGCGATGCACCGCGCAGGGTGTCGCGTCCAGCTTGATCGGAAAGCCCAGAACCTTCAGCGCCGGGCCATCCTGCAAAGGCGCCTCGATCACCATCTGCTGCGCGGCGATCTGCGGATCGGCAAAGACCTGCGCCAGATCCTGCACCATCCCGCAGGGCACCCCGGCGGCGTTCAGGACGGCCAGCCAGTGATCGCGGCTGCGACCCTCCATCCGACTGTCGATCAGGTCGCGCAATTCCTCGCGCGCCGCCATCCGCTTGCGGTTGGTGTCATAGCGCGGATCGGCCATGACCCAGCCCAGATCCAGCGTGTCCAGGAACCGCTGCAGGATCTGGTCATGCGAATTGGCCACCGCGACCTGTCCGTCGGCACAGCGAAACAGCCCGTAGGGATACACCAGCGGATGATCGTTGCCGGTCCGCTGCGGCACCGCGTCGGTGGCGAAATATTCCGATGACAGATAGGCCATCAGGCTGAGGAGCCCGTTCACCATCGCCACCTCGACCGCCTGACCCTGGCCGGTCCTTTCGCGTCCGATCACCGCCGCCAGCACGCCAAGCGCCGCATAGATGCCCGCGACCAGATCGCTGATCGGCGCCGCCGCCCGCATCGGCGGCCCGCCCGGTTCGCCGTTCACGCCCATGAACCCGCTCATCGCCTGGGCGATGAAATCGAAGGCGGGCCGATCGACATAGGGGCCGCTGCTGCCATAGCCGTTGACGCTGGCCACGATCAGCCGGGGGTTCAGCGCCTTCAGCGCCCCCGGATCCAGCCCCATCCTGTCCAGGGTGCCGGGGCGGAAATTCTCGACCAGCACATCGGCCCCGGCCAGCAGGCGGCGCAGGACCATCTTGCCCTCCTCGCCATAGAGATCCAGCACGACCGAGCGCTTGTTGCGGTTGAACCCCGCGAAATAGCCCGAATGGCCGTCGGTCATCGTGCCCTGTGCGCGGACCGGATCGCCCTTGGGCGGCTCGATCTTGATCACGTCGGCGCCCAGATCGCCCAGAATCATGGTGCAGAAGGGCCCCGACAGTACGCGGGTCAGGTCGATGACGCGCAATCCTTCCAGCGGACCTTTCACCGGTTCAGCCATTGGCGGTCCTGACGCTGTCCATCCGGGCGGTCTGCAGGCGTGGCCCGGCCTTCATCACCTGGCCGGGCAATTCCCGGCCGACAGCGGTCTCGGCCAACTGCGCAGCCGCGATCAGCCGGTCCAGATCGGTGCCCGTCGCGACGCCGCTTTCGTGGAACAGATAGACCAGATCCTCGGTCGCGACGTTGCCTGTCGCGCGCGGCACGAAGGGGCATCCCCCCAACCCGCCGATGCTGGATTCGTAGTGCGTCACGCCCAGCGAAAGCCCGGCATAGGCGCAGGCCAGCCCGACGCCGCGCGTATTGTGGAAATGCAGAGCCAGATCGACGCCGGGCAGAACCGGGCGCAGCGCCTCGATCCGCTGCACCACCAGTGCGGGCGTGGCCATGCCGGTGGTGTCGCCCAGCGTGATGTAATCCATTCCCAGATCGCGATAGGCTGCGGCCTGATCGATCACCGCGGCCACGTCCACATCGCCCTCGAACGGGCAACCGAAGGCAGTGGCAATGGCGCCTTGCAGCGCGACGCCGGTGCCCTGGGCCAGCGCGGCAATCTCGGCGAAACCCTTCAGCGATTCGGCTCGGCTGCGGTTCACGTTCTTCAGATTGTGGCTTTCCGAGGCCGAGGCGAACAGCACCATTGCATCCACGCCCGCCTCGATTGCCGCCGCCGCGCCGCGCGCATTGGGCACAAGCGCCGTCAGATGCGCGTCCTGGCGGTCGCGGAACGCGGCCATCACCTCGGCGGCATCGCGCATCTGCGGCACCGCGCGGGGCGAGACGAAGGATGTCACCTCGAACCGCCGCAGCCCGGCATCCAGCAGCGCCTGGACCAGCGCGATCTTGCGCTTTGTCGGCACGAAGGCCGGCTCGGATTGCAGCCCGTCACGCGGCCCGACCTCGGTGATCACGGCACGATCGGGAAAGCCCGCCACCCTGTTCTGCATCCGAACCCCCTTTGTTGGCCAACAGCGTTGCAATTGAATGCCAGACCGGTATACCAACGGATGGGGAGGCGTCAATGACGGCACAGACGAGCATCGGCGAGACGAACGGCGACCGCGATCTGCTGTCGCGGCTGCGTTTTGCGATCCTGTCGCTGGATCTGGTACCGGGCGAAGCGATCAGCGAACGCGCGCTGGAGGCCAGGTTCGCGGTCTCGCGCACCCCGATCCGCGAGGCGCTGTTCAATCTGGTCCGCGACGGGCTGGTGGTGCGCGAGGGGCGCAGCTATGCCATCGCCCCCTTCGACATCGACGAGATCGACGAGGTTTTCGCCTTTCGTGACATCGTCGAGCCGCAGGCCGTCAGGCTGGCCGCGCGCCTGGCGCAGCCGGACGAGATCGTCGCCATTCGCCACAGCATCAATTTCAGCCATGACGAGTTCACGCCGGAACGCTGGCTGGACATGGCTCTGGACTTTCATGTCCGCTGCGCCGCCCTGTCGCGCAATCGCTGCATCACGGCGGCGATGCAGGACGTGACCACGCGGACGCTGCGGGCGCGCTGGCTCAGCTTTGCATCCGACGAAGGCCGCGCCACGACGCATCGCGACCACAGCCGGATCCTGGACCTGATCGCTGCGGGCGACGGCGACGGTGCCGCCCGCGCGGTCCTGGCCCATTCCGCCGATGTGCGGCTGGAAGTTCTTGACACGATCCGGAACGCACGACGCTTTATCGGTCGTCGCGGAGTCGTCGGCGGCTAGACGAACCATCATCATCATCGAGGGAGGACAAGGATGATCTGGAAACTGAACGGATTGAAGGTCGCGGGGATCGGGGCGGCGATGCTGTTCGCCCTGCCCGCCCTGGGCGCCGAATGCATCGCCCCGGCCGATCCCGGCGGCGGCTGGGACTTTACCTGCCGCGAGGTCGGCCGCCTTCTGTCCGAGGAAAAGCTGGTCGACGGCAACGTTCAGGTGACGAACATGCCGGGCGGCGTGGGCGCGGTGGCATGGGCCAATGTGGCCTCGAAGCGGGCCGACGATCCCGAATTGATCGTCGCCACCTCGACCGTCGGCGTGACGCAGATCGCGCAGGGCAAATACCCCTCGGATATCGGCACGATGCGCTGGCTGGCGATGCTGGGCGCCGATGTCGGCATCATCGCGGTCGCCAAGGACAGCCCCTACGAGTCGCTGGACCAGCTGCTGGAGGCGCTGAAGGCCGATCCGGCCTCGGTCGTCACCTCGGGTTCGACCGGGGCGGGCGGCTGGGATCATATCCGCCTGATGATGCTGGCGCAGGCCGCGGGTATCGAGGATCTGACCGGCATCCGCTGGGTGCAGTTCGACGGTGGCGGCCCGGCGGTGACGCAGATGATGGGCGGTCAGGTGCAGGTCGTCTCGGCCGACCTGGGCGAGATCAAGGGCTTTGTCGAATCGGGCGATATCCGGGTTCTGGCGGTGCTATCGGACCAGCCGGTCTCGGCCTTTCCGGACCTGCCCACGGCCAAGTCGCAAGGCTACGACGTGACCGGCTACAACTGGCGCGGCTTCTATACCGGAGGCGATGTCAGCGACGAGGATTACCAGGCCTGGGTGGACAAGCTGCAAAAGCTCTATGAATCCGACGGCTGGCAGGAAACCGCCAGGTCCAGCGGACTGGAGCCGATCTGGCGCGGCGGCCAGGAATTCGCCGACTATGTCGCCCAACAGGAAAAGGAGATGGCCGATATCTCGCGCCGGATCGGGGTCATTCAGTGACAGACCGGCTGGCCGGACTGGCTTTTTTCGTGCTGGCGGCCGGCTATGTCTGGCTGTCGGCCGGATACACGGCAGGCTTCGGCGATCCGCTGGGGCCTGCCATCTTTCCGCGCGTGATCGGTATCCCGGCCATCCTGCTGGGCCTGACGCTGATCATCTGGCCTGCCCACAACGCCGAATGGGCCGGTTCGGCCGGCCTTGCGCGGCAGGCGGCGGCGATGGCGATCCTGATCGGCTATGCCCTGCTGCTGGAGCCCGCGGGCTTCGTGCCCACGACCTTCGGGGCGGTGCTGGGTCTTGGCCTGCTGATGGGCGCGCCCGTGCTGCCGGGCCTTGCGACGGCCGGTATCGCCGCGCCCGGCCTCTATCTTCTGTTCGACCGGCTGATGGGCCTGCCCCTGCCGTTGCTTGGAACGTGGTTCGGCTAGGATGGACATTCTGAATTCGCTCTGGGCGGGCTTTGCCGTCGCGGCGCTGCCGATCAATCTGGCGCTGATCGTGGGTGGCTGTTTCGCCGGCACGCTGATCGGCGCGCTGCCGGGGCTGGGGCCCGTCAATGGCGTGGCGATCCTGATTCCGCTGACCTTCGCCTTCGGGCTGGACGCCACCTCGTCGATGATCCTGCTGTCGGCGGTCTATTACGGTTGCATGTATGGCGGGCGGATCAGCGCGATCCTGCTGAACATTCCGGGTGACGAGCCCGCGATCATGACCACCCTGGACGGCTTTCCGATGGCGAGGAAGGGTCAGGCGGCCGACGCGCTGGCGATTTCGGGCGTGGCCTCGTTCATCGGCGCGACGCTGGCCACGATCGGGCTGACCCTGTTCGCGCCGCTGCTGGCCAAGGCCGCCATCTATTTCGGCCCGGCGGATTACTTCGCGCTGTATGTGATGGCCTTCGCCACGATCGGCGGCATCACCGGCAGCGATCCCCGCAAGACGCTGCTGGCGGCGCTGCTGGGGCTGATGCTGGGGACGGTGGGCCTTGACCCATCGACCGGGGTGGCCCGCTATACGTTCGGCAGCTTCAATCTTTATGACGGGTTCGATCCGATCGTGGCGCTGGTGGGCCTGTTCGCCATCTCGGAGATCCTGTTCTTCCTGGAAGCCCGGGCCCATGGCGGCGGGCTGGTCCCGAAAGGCAGCGTCTTTCCGCGCTTTTCCCGCATCAGGGAGGGGCTGGGCGCATCCTTTCGCGGCTCGATCATCGGTTTCATCGCCGGTATCCTGCCCGGCGCGGGCGCCTCGCTGGGCGCGGTCATGTCCTACAGTTTCGAAAAGCGGATCAGCGACAAGGGCACCTTCGGCAAGGGCGATCCGCGCGGTGTCGCCGCGCCCGAGGCCGGCAACAACGCGGCCAGCGGCGGAGCATTGATCCCGATGCTGACGCTGGGCGTGCCGGGATCGGGGACGACTGCGGTGATGCTGGCCATGCTGATCTCGCTGAACATCCAGCCGGGGCCGCTGCTGTTCCAGCGCAGCCCGGATCTGGTCTGGGGTCTGGTTGCGGCGCTGTATCTGGCGAATTTCGTGCTGTTGGTGCTGAACCTGCCGCTGATCGGCCTGTTCACCCGCGTGCTGGGCCTGCCCGCCTGGGGCCTGATGCCGCTGGTCGTCGCGATCAGCTATCTGGGCGTCTATGCCATCACCCATGCGGCGTTCGACCTGATGGTGATGGTCGGCTTCGGAATTCTGGGCTTCGTGTTGCGCAAGCTGGATTTCTCGCTGGTGCCGGTGGTTCTGGGCCTGCTGCTGGGCATGGACATGGAAAACAACCTGCGCCGGGCGCTGTCCATCTCGGGCGGGGATTTCCTGATCCTGCTGCAAAGCCCGATCGCGCTGGCGATCTATGCGCTGACGGCGGCCTTTCTGGCCCTGTCGCTGTGGCTGTCGCGGCGCCGGATGATGCCGATCCCCGAAACCGAGGATTAGGCGCCGCCGGGGCGCCGGCCCAGCCCGCCGCTGCGCGAGCGTCGCAGCGACAGGTCAAGCCGGGCCTCGGCCGCCTCGATGCCAAGCACGGCCTCGCGCACGTAATCCAGATGCGTCTGCGCGGCGTTTCGCGCGCGTGCCGGGTCGCGATCCAGAATCGCCTGCGCGATGGCCCGGTGCTGGTCGCGCAGCAAATCGCGGATCGCGGGCAGGGCGAACAGGCGCGCGCGGTTCTTTGTCACGTCGCTGCGCAGATTGCCCGACAGCGCCCGCATGATCTGCAACAGGACCAGGTTGTGGCTGGCCTCGCAGATGTTCTGATGCAGGGCCGCATCGGCCGCTGCCTCGTCGTCGGGATCGCCACCCGCATGGGCCGCGTCGATCCGGTCCAGACAGGCGCGGATCAGGTCCAGATCGACCCGGTTCGCCCGTTCCGCCGCCATCGCCGCCGCCTGGCTTTCGACGATGCCGCGAAATTCGAGGTAGTCGTCGGCCACGTCGGGCCGCGCCTCCAGCAAGGCCATCAGCGGATCCGCGATCGCCTCGCGACCCAGCGACGCCACGCGGATCCCGCGGCCCCTGACAGGCTCCAGCAGCCCGCGATCCGCCAGCATCTTCAAGGCCTCGCGCAGGGTCGGCCGCGACACCTCCAGCGCCAGGGCCAGATCGCGTTCGGGCAGCAGCGCCTCTCCGGGGCGCAGCGAACCTTCGAGGATCAGCGTTTCCAGATGCCGCGCGACAGAATCGGCGGCGCGTTCGGGCTTGATGCTGGGATCGGACATCGGGACTCGCATGATGGGCCGGGCTGGGGCATCCTTTGACGAAACGCTCTGCGCTGCAACCGGAAGACCGGCACATTGACAGCGATGGTCAATTTAATTTACCAAGATTGACCGAAGGGAGGAAGGCCCATGTCCACGATCCTGATGCCACCGCCCGATCCGGCGGTGATCGCCCGCAAGTCCCAGATCGTTGCGGCCCTGCGCGGCGCCCTGCCGGACGACGCCGTGATCGCCGACCTCGAAGAGACGCGGGCCTATGAATGCGACGCGCTGACCGCCTATCGCTGCGCGCCGCTGGCGGTGGTTCTGCCGCGGTCCACCGACGAGGTGGCGGCGGCAATGCGCGTCTGCCATCGCCTGGGGGTGCCGGTCGTGCCACGCGGGGCAGGCACCTCGCTGGCCGGGGGGGCGCTGCCCACGGCCGATTGCGTCGTGATCGGGACGATGCGGCTGAATGCCTTTCTGGACATCGACACCGAGAACCGCTTCATCCGCGTGCAATCCGGCGTCACCAACCTGTCGGTCAGCGCCGAGCTTGAACCCGAGGGCTTCTTCTACGCGCCGGACCCGTCATCGCAGCTGGCCTGCACCATCGCGGGCAACATCGCGATGAATTCCGGCGGCGCGCATTGCCTGAAATACGGGGTCACCACCAACAACCTGATGGGCGCGACGGTGGTCCTTTCGACCGGCGAGATCGTGGAACTGGGCGGCCCCGAATCCGGGCCTGCCGGGCTGGACCTTCTGGGCCTGTTCTGCGGCTCGGAAGGTCAGCTGGGCATCGTGACCGAGGCGATCCTGAAGATCCTGCCCCGCCCCGAGGGCGCGCGTCCGGTCCTGATCGGCTTTGACGACGCCGAAATCGCCGGGCAATGCGTCGCCAACATCATCCGGTCGGGCGTGTTGCCCGTCGCCATCGAATACATGGACGAACCCTGCCTGCGCGCGGTCGAGGATTTCGCCCATGCCGGCTATCCCGATTGCGCCGCCGTGCTGATCGTCGAGGTCGAGGGATCGCCCGACGAGATCGCCGACCAGCTGGCCCGCATCCGCCAGATCGCCGATGCGCTGAACCCGGTCGAATTCCGCGAAAGCCGCAATGCCGACGAGGCGCTGGCGATCTGGAAGGGCCGCAAATCGGCCTTCGGCGCGATGGGGCGGCTGGGCGACTACATCTGTCTTGACGGCACGGTGCCGGTGGGACAGTTGCCCCATACCCTGCGTCGGATCGGGGAATTGTCGCGTCAGCACGGGCTGGAGGTCGCCAACGTCTTCCACGCGGGCGACGGCAACATGCATCCGCTGATCCTGTTCGACGCCAACCAGCCCGGCCAGCTGGAACGGGCCGAGGCGATGGGCGCCGACATCCTGCGCCTGTGTGTCGAGGTCGGCGGCTGCCTGACCGGCGAACATGGCGTCGGCGTCGAAAAGCGCGACCTGATGACCAGCCAATACGATGCCGCCGATCTGGCGATCCAGATGGAGGTGAAGGATCTGTTCGATCCCGGCTGGCTTCTGAACCCGTCGAAGGTATTCCCGCTGGACAGCAGCGCCAGCCACCGCAGCAGGGCCGCCGAATGAGCGAGACGCTGACCCGCGACGATCTGGCCCCGGCCAGCGAGTCCGATCTGACCGGCCTCGTCGCCGATTGCTTTGCCCGGCAGCGGCGCCTGCGCATCGCGGGCGGCGGCACCCGGGTCGAGATGACCATGAACCGCCCGCGTCTGAACACGGCCGGGCTGTCGGGCGTCGTGACCTACGAGCCGGGCGAGATGACGCTGATCGCCCGCGCGGGCACGCCGCTGCCCGACATCCAGTCGATGCTGGCCGCCGAAGGACAGGCGCTGGCCTTCGAACCGCCGGACATGCGTGGCGTGCTTGGGACCGAGGGCACGCCGACGATCGGCGGCGTGGTCGCCGCCAATGCCTCGGGGCCGCGGCGGCTGCGCGCGGGGGCCTGTCGCGATCATCTTCTGGGCGTGCGCTTCGTCGATGGGCAGGGCCGCATGTTGAAGAATGGCGGCCGGGTGATGAAGAACGTCACCGGGCTGGATCTGTCAAAGCTGCTGGCCGGATCCTTCGGCACGCTGGGCGTCCTGACCCAGGTGGCGCTGAAGACGCTGCCGCTGGCCCCGGCCTCGGCCACGCTGGCCTTCCATGGTCTGGACGTGACCGATGCCGTGCGCATTTCCTCGCAGGCGCTGGCGACCCCGTTCGAGGTCTCTGGCGCGGCGTTTCGCGACGGCGCGGCCTTCCTGCGGATCGAGGGCCTGGACAGGCAGGTGGCCTACCGCCGCGACCGGCTGGCGGCGATGTTCGGCGACCGGCGGATCGAGGTTCTGGACGCCGGCGAAACCGCCCGGCTGTGGCGCGATCTGCGCGATGTCGCGCATTTCGCGGGCAAGATGCCGTTATGGCGGATCCTGGCGAAACCCGGCGATGCGCCGGCGATCTGCACCGCTTTGACGGCGACCGGCGGGCAGGTCTCGCTGGATTGGGGCGGCGGGCTGATCTGGTATGCCGGGCCGGGCGACGCAGGGACGGTGCGCGCCGCCTGCCATCGGGGCCACGCCACGCTGATCCGGCGCGCCGGGCTGGACGGGCCGGCCTTTCCGCCGCTTGCGGGCAAGCTGGCGGCACTGTCGGCAGGGTTGCGTCAGGTCTTCGACCCGGCGGGCATTTTCAATTCCGGCCTGATGGACCGCTGACATGCAGACCAACTTCACCCCCGACCAGCTTGCCGACCCGGACACCGCGCGCAGCAACCAGATCCTGCGATCCTGCGTCCATTGCGGCTTCTGCACCGCGACATGCCCGACCTACAAGGTGCTGGGCGACGAACTGGACAGCCCGCGCGGCCGCATCTACCTGATCAAGGACATGCTGGAAAACGGCAAGGTGCCCGATGCCAGAACCGTTCTGCACATCGACCGCTGCCTGTCCTGCCTGTCCTGCATGACCACCTGTCCCTCGGGCGTGCATTACATGCATCTGGTCGATCATGCGCGCGCCTATATCGAACAGACCTATCGCCGTCCCTGGTCCGATCGGGCGCTGCGCTGGATCCTGTCGCGGATCCTGCCCTATCCGGGGCGCTTCCGGCTGGCCCTGCTGGGCGCCAGGATCGCGCGCCCGTTCCGGCGGCTGGTTCCCGATGCGCGCCTGCGCGCGATGCTGGACATGGCGCCGTCCGAGATTCCCCCGCCCAGCCGCAACGACGAGCCGCAGGTCTTCCCGGCGGATGGCCCGCGCCGCCGGCGCGTCGCCCTGCTGACCGGCTGCGCGCAGCGGGCGCTGAACACGGATATCAACGACGCCACGATCCGGCTGCTGCGCCGGCATGGCTGCGAGGTGGTGATCCCGCGCGGCATCGGCTGTTGCGGGGCGCTGACCCATCACATGGGCAGGACCGGCGAAAGCCATGCCGCGGCCGCGGCCAATATCGCCGCGCTGACAGCCGAGATCGAGGGCGAGGGTCTGGACGCCGTGGTCATCAACACCTCGGGCTGCGGAACCACGGTGAAGGATTACGGTCACATGTTCCGCAACGACGCGCTGGCCGGGGATGCGGCCCGCGTGGCCGGCCTGGCCAGGGACATCACCGAGGTGATGACCGAACTTGGCCTGCGTGACGCCACCCGCGCCGCGCCGCTGCGCGTGGCCTATCACGCGGCCTGTTCGCTGCAACACGGCCAACAGATTCGCAGCGCGCCCAAGGATCTGCTGGCGGCGGCCGGCTTTACCGTGCTGGAGCCGAAGGATTCGCATATCTGCTGCGGTTCGGCCGGAACCTACAACCTGATGCAGCCCGCCATCTCGGCGCAGTTGAAGGAACGCAAGGTCGCGACGCTGAAGGCGCTGTCGCCGCAGGTCATCAGCGCGGGCAATATCGGCTGCATGATGCAGATCGGCGGCGAGGCCGGCGTTCCGGTCGTCCATACCGTGCAATTGCTGGACTGGGCCACCGGGGGCCCGCGCCCGCGTGGGCTGCCGATCACCTAGGGGCAACGATTGCCCGGACCGGGCCGCGCTCGGATCTCGATCAGGGGCCGGATGGCGCGGATCGTGTCTGCCCGTGCCCGGTCGTCCAGCGGCAGGATCGGGCGCGGCGGCTGGGCATCGGTGAGCCCGAGATGATTGGCGATGGCATGAACCACGCGCAGGCTGCCATGGCGCTGGAACAGCGACCAGAGCGGCGCGAAACCGGCCTCGATCCGCGCCACCTCGTCGCGGCGGCCCGCTTGCGCCGCGCGAGCCAGATCCAGAGCCGGACGGGGCAGAATTCCCGCCACCACGCTGAACCAGGCATCGGCCCCCGACAGCAGCGCGGCGCTGCATCCCCAATCGCCGCTGTAGCCGACGGAAAAACCTTCCGGCGCGGCGGCCCGCAATCGCGCGATCTCGGCCCGATGATCGCCGCCGGGCGGCAGCGGCATCTTGACCGCCCGGACCCGTGGCAGGCCGGCCAGCCGGGCCAGCAGGGTCGGGCCAAAGGTGAAATGCGTCGTGCCGGGATTGTTGTAGATGCAAAGCGGCAGATCGCTGGCCTCTGCCACAGCCTGGAAATGCGCGAACACCTCGTCCTCGGTCAGCGGTGTGTAGGAAACCGGTGCCAGCAGCAGGCCGTCCGCCCCGCAGTCAGCCGCGTCCAGCGCCAGAGCCCGTGCCTCGTCGGTACGCATCGCGCCGACGCCGACGATCAGGGGCGTGCTGCCGCCCAGCCGGTCGACCGCGACCCGCAGCGCGCGGCGTCGCTGATCCCGATCCAGATACATGTAGCTGCCGGTGCTGCCCAGAAGTCCGATCGAATCGACCCCGGCCGAGGCCAGCCGCTCCAGGATGGCACCCAATGCCGCGGCCTCGATCCGGCCCGCAGTATCGGCGGGCGTGATCGGAAAGGCCGAAAGGCCGTGAAAGATGCTGCGCCTTGCCTCAAGACCCGCCGTCATGTCGTCCCCCATATCTTGGCGCCGCCCCGCCGCGTCAGTCCGCGAAGGGGGGGCGCGGCTCGTGCAGGGGATCGGCCTCGCGGCCCGATGGCAGCGTGAAGCCTGCCTGTTCCATCAGACGATCGGAATGGGTTTCGATCTCGGCCTCCAGCCGGGGCAGGAAACCTTCGGGCGGGACCCCGGTATCGATCACCGGCAGGAATTCGACCACCGGGCGGCCCGGCCGGATACCCCAGCCCTTTCGCGGCCAGAACAGGCCGGTATTCACCGCGACCGGGACCACCGGCAGATCCGTCGCGGCCCGGATCGTGGCGACGCCATGCTTGTAGTTGCGCCGCTCGCCCGGGCGCGTCCGCGTGCCTTCGGGATAGATGATCAGCTGGCCCAGTCCGTCACCCGCAAGCCGCTGGTTGATGGTGGCCGAGATCGCGCGCAGGGCATCGCGTCCCTTGCTGCGGTCGATCGGGATGCAACCCACCTTCCACGCATACCAGCCCATGACGGGAACCCGCATCACCTCGCGCTTCATGATGAAGGCACGGCGCGGCAGGGCATGGGCCAGCACCAGAATGTCGAGAAAACACTGATGCTTGGCCGCGACGATGCAATCGCCGGTGGGCGCCGTGCCGCGCACCTCGCAGGACACGCCCAGATGCAGACGCGCGGCCCACAGCAGATGGCCGATCCAGGCCGTCGCGACACGGTTTGCCCCCCTGGCGCCGCCAAACGCCACCAGCGGCAGGCCGAACAGGCCGTAGGTGACCGTCGCCAGCGCGATATGCA
Organism: Paracoccus sp. UBA5162; assembly: GCF_002413585.1. NCBI lineage: Bacteria > Pseudomonadati > Pseudomonadota > Alphaproteobacteria > Rhodobacterales > Paracoccaceae > Paracoccus > Paracoccus sp. UBA5162. The sequence goes on along the minus strand of NZ_DHXG01000052.1, from coordinate 37,069 downwards.
GATAGAACAGGGCGTTCTGCACATATTGCCACGGGCCCAGAGGGCCGGGCGTGGCATCGTCGCGCCGCGCGCTCATCGGACCGCGCCCAGCATCTTCAGCGCCGCCCAGCGGGTCGCGAAAAAGCCCACCGCGGCGGCGACGACCGGGATCAGCAGCGGCATCAGCCAGCTCCAGCCGCGAAAACCCAGACCGGTCAGGAATCCGCCCGCCGCATCCATCTCGGGCAGGGCCGCGATCGCTATCAGCCCGATCACCGTGCCCGCCGCCGATCCGATTGCCGCGCGATGGGTGAAGCGGCGCACAAAGGCCGTCGCGATGGTGATGTCGCGCGCGCCGATCAGGCGCAAGACGCGGATCACCTGCCGATTCGCGGCCAGCGCCGCCTTCGCGGCCAGCGCGATCATTGCCGCCGAGGTCGCCGCAATCAGCGCCAGCGACACGACCCCCAGGGCCCGCAGCCGGTTGGCCGCCGAGACCAGCGGCCGCCGCCACTGCGTGTGATCGTCCAGGATCGCGCCCGGCGCCTCGGCCTCCAGGCGCAGGCGCAGGCCCTCGGCGTCGAAATCGCCGCTGGCGATCGGCAATTCGATCAGCGAAGGCACCGGCAGCGCATCCACCGGCACGTCGGGGCCGAACCAGGGCGTCAGAAGATCGGCGACCTGGGCGTCGTCCAGCAGTTCCGGCGCGCCGGCGCCCGGCGTCGTGCGCAGGATGCCCATCACCGATTCCGTCAGCGCCTGCTGTTCACCCAGCGGCGCGCTGACCCGCACCGTGACCGAGCCCGCCAGTTCCGAGGACCAGCGATCCGCAAGCCGCCCGGTGGCCAGGGCCAGGGCCAGCGCGAAGACCGCCAGAAACGCCATCGCCGCGGCCGAGAACAGCGTCAACTGCGCGGTGAAGCCGGTCGGCGGCACGATCCGGTCACCCTTGCCGCCATCGCCGCGCAGAAGCTGCTGCCACAGCGCGCCCAGCTTCGGCTTGCGAAAATCCTTGCGTTTCACAGATCGCTCCCCGCCAGTTGCAACGTCCCGCCCGCGATCCGCAGCACCCGCGCCGCGACCTGGGCCTTGATCGCCCGGATCAGATTCAGATCATGCGTGGCGACCAGCACCGTCTTGCCGGATTTGTTCAGCTCGATCAGCAATTGCATCAACCGCATCGACATGTCCCAGTCCAGATTGCCGGTCGGCTCATCGGCCAGGATCAGGTCGGGCGACAGGATCACCGCGCGCGCCAACGCCGCCCGCTGCCGTTCGCCCCCCGACAGCGACGGCGGCAGCGACCGCGCCTGCTGGGCAAGCTGCACCCAGCCCAGAAGATCGCGCAGGGCCTCGATCTCGACATTCTGGCCGGCGACGCTCAGCGGCAGGGCAACGTTTTCGGCCACCGGCAGGTGATCAAGAAATTGTGCATCCTGATGCACCACGCCGACGCGCCGGCGCAGATGGGCGATGTCGTCGCGCCCGAGGCTGCCGATATCGGCGCCAAAGGCCGTGATCCGTCCCGAAGTCGGCAAAAGATCGGCATAGAGCATCCGCAGCAAGGTCGTCTTCCCCGCGCCGGACGGGCCGGTCAGGAAATGGAACATGCCCGGCTGCAGGCTCAGCGTCATGTTCGACAACAGCGCAGGCCCTCCGCGATAGCCGAAGCCGACATCCTGCATCTCGATCAAGCGCCACCCCCATTCGTTACCGGGATCCTGCTCCGGCCGCTTGGAAGCCGGACCCGCGCTTGATAGAACAGCGACAAGGCGAATGCGAGGGTCGGCATGGCGGAAATAAGGTTGATCTGTCCGGGCTGCGATGCGGAATACCGCATCCCCGAAAAGGCGATTCCCCCCGAAGGCCGCGAGGTCGAATGCAGCGATTGCGGCAGGGTCTGGCATGGCGAACGTCCGGCGCGGACCGCCGAGCCGATGGATCTGAGCCGTTTCAGCGTGGCCGAATCCGAGGCACCGGTTCCGCAAGCCCGCGTCCAGCCACCGCGCCGCCGCGTGCCCGACAACGTGCTGTCTATCCTGCGCGAGGAGGTGGAACACGAACGCCGCGCCCGCTTTCACGAGGACGGCTTAGAAAGCCGGCCGGCAGCCGCGCAGGAACCGGCAGGCGCCGGACCTGGCGCCGCCGAACGCGGCGATCCGGATTGGCCCGCGACGACGGTGACGGCCGTTCAACGCAACGCCACAGCCGACCCGGCCGCACAAATCCCGGCGGCGCGATCCGCGCAGGACATACCGACAATCGCGACGGCCCCCGCCACCGCTGCCCCGGAAGTCACGAAAAGCAGCGCCGCGACGGCCGATGGACGGCCACAACCGGCCGTGCAGGCGAACCCGACACAGCCGCGTCGTTCGGGCTATGGCATGGGGTTCGGGCTTTCGGCGATGATCGCGGCCTCGGTCGTCGCGCTTTACCTGTTGGCACCGCCGATGGCGGATGCCGGTCCCTTCGGCGCCTTTCTGATGGATCTCCGCGAGGGCCTGGATCAGGCGCGGCTGTGGCTGCAGGATCGGGCAAGCGCGCTGTTCGCCTGATCCGCTTGGCCCAAACCACGCGCGGGCTCAGAACCGGTCCAGCAGGCGGCCCAGATAGTCGCGTTCGTCCTGCGGCCGCTGACGGTCGCCGCTGCGGCGCCGGATTTCATCCAGAAGGTCACGGGCGCGTTTCGCCGGATCCAGCCCCTCGGCCAGAGGGTCGCCCGAGGTGACGACGTTGCCGTTGCCCGACCGCTGTCGCCCAAGCGGGTCCAGCATCGGCCGGCCTTCGCTGCGCATCCCGCCTCCCGGCTGTTGTCCCTGACCATCCTGCGCGCCGGCCTGCTGCCCGCCCTGCTGCTGACCCTCGCCGGCCTGTTGCCCGCTGTCCTGGTTCAGCATGTCGCCAAGCGCCCGCATCCCCTCGCGCAGCGACTGGATCGCATCGGCCTGACGCTGCAAGGCGCCGCCGGTATCGCCATCACGCAGCGCCTGTTCGGCGTCATCCATCGCGCGCCCGGCCTCGTCCAGTTGCCGCCGGGCTTCGTCCCCCTGCTCCAGTCCCTGCCCCGGCAGCATCCCGCGCTGCTGGCCCAATTCCTCCCGCAGGCCCCTCTGACGGTCGGCGAAATCCTGCGAATTCTGCGACGGCTGGCCGCTCTGGCCCTGACCGAATTGTTCCTGCATGTCGCGGAACGCCTCGTCCGACAGGCGCTGCTGTTGCCGCAGGGTATCGGCGAGACGATTCATCGACCGGTTGCCCTGACCCTGCTGGCCGCTGCCGCTGCCGCCCTGCCCCTGGGTGACCTGAAGGTTCTCCATCATCCGGTTGAACTGTTCCAGAAGCTGCTGCGCCTCGGCCATCCGGCCCTCGTTCATCAGGCGCTGGATTTCGTCCATCATCTGCTGGATCTGATCGCCGGTGATCTGCTGGCCCTGCTGGTTCTGGGCAAAGCGGTCCGACTGGTCCTGCTGGCCCTGTTCGGCCAGCATCTGGGTATAGGCGTCGGTCGCGTCCTTCAATTCGTCCATCAGCCGCTGAATCTCGTCCTTGCTGGCACCGTTGCGAATCGCCTCGGACAGCTTTTCCTGCGCCTGCTTCATCCGTTCGAGCGCATCCGACAGCCCGCCATCTTCCAGCAGCATCGCCGCCTTCCACAACGCCTCGGCCAGCTTGTCGCGGTCCTGCGCCGACAGATCGCCTGATTCGAGCATGCCGATGGCGCGCTGCAATTCCTGATACAGGGTCTGATCGACAAAGCCCTGCGGCTGCCAGGTGACCGCCCGCAGGATCTCGGCGCTGCGGCCCGCATTTTCACGCGACCACAGAAGGTCGCGCCGAATCTCGATCAGGGCGGCGGCCAGCGGGTTGAAGAACCGCTTGCCCGGCAGCAGGGTTTGCAACGGCTGGGACAGGCCGGCCTGCTCGATCCCGTCCACCGCCTCCAGCGTCAGCGTGACCGGCAGGTTCGCCCAGGGGTGCCGGGCCAGGTCCTCGACCAGTTGCCCCCGGATCTCACGCCGGTCGCCCGACCGCGGCAGCGGAAGCTGCAATTCGATCGGATCGCGCGGCTCGGGATCGACGGCAAGACCGAAGCGGCGATCGACCGAGGCCAGGTCCAGTGCGATCCGCGCCTGACCCGAGACGACGCCGTTGTCGTCCCTGGCCTGGAATTCCTGGATCAGGCGGCCATCCGCGCGTCGCGTGGGCGCCGCCCCGGCCCGGATCACCGGCGCGCGGTCGGGCAGGACGGTCACGTCAAAGCGACGTCCGGCGACCGTGATCGCGCCCGATCGTTCGGCCCGGAAACCCGGCGCCTGTCCATCATCCGAAACGGCAGGCCCGATATCCTGCGTCACCGCGGCGCCCTCGCCATAGAGGCGGAAGGTGACGGCGCTGCCTTTGGGCAGTTCCAGCACCTCTCCCTCGCGAAGCGCGTTCAGATAGATCGTTGGACGGCGGGTATAGCGCGGCGGCTCGGCCCAGCCTTCCCAGGACGGTCCTGCCGGGTCGCCCGGCGCATTGGCCAGCGGCCGCCCCATCGTCGCCGCGATGGCGCTGATCCCCTGTCCCATCTGGCCGGCGCCGCCAAAGATCAGCGCCATGGCCAGCGCCACCATCGCCGCCAGGCGCAGCGCGAAAGGATCGCGACGGGCCAGATCGGCGTCGGGGCGCACGGCCCGCGCCGCCTCGGCCCGCGCCTGCATCTGCACCAAATGCGCCCGCCACAAGGCCCCCTCGCCGCCCAGAACGGCATGATCGCCAAGCGCGGCCAGCGGTCGGCCCGGCAGGGTGCGGTCCAGACGTTCCAGCGCCTCGGACTCGCGCACCCGGCGATAGCGCAGCCCCCCGACGATCGCCGCAACGATCAGCGCGGCCATCGCCGCCCCGCCCAACCACGGCAGGGCGATCGTCGGCAAGGATTCCACGCCGCCCAGGGCAAGGACGGCGAACAGAACGGCCAGCAGCGCCAGCAGCGGCCAGAAGGCCCGCGCACCGCGCTCCCAGATCATCCCCCACCGGGTCAGACGCAGGGCCCGGCCAATCTTGCCCTTCTTCGTTGCGAAAATACCCTCGGGGGTCCGGGGGCGGACAGCCCCCGGCGGTGACGTCGGAACCGGGTGTCGCGTCAAAGCCATTCCGGGATGGTATCGCGGGACAACATTTCCTCAAATGTCGGTCTGGCGCGGATGACGGCGAAGTGATCGCCGCTGACCAGCACCTCGGGCACCAGCGGACGCGAGTTGTATTCCGAGGCCATCACCGCCCCATAGGCGCCGGCCGAGCGGAAGACGATCAGATCGCCCGCGCCCAGTGTCGGCAGATCGACGCCCTTCTGGAACGTATCGGCCGATTCGCAGACCGGACCCACCACATCGACGCGCCGGACCTCGGCTGCCACCCCCGGCTGGGCCACCGGAACGATATCGTGATGGGCGCCATACATGGCCGGTCGCAGCAGATCGTTCATCGCCGCGTCCACGATCAGGAAATCGCGACCCTCGCCCTCTTTCAGCCAGATCACCTGCGACAGCAGCACACCGGCATTGCCGACGATGTTGCGGCCGGGCTCGATCTCGATCTCGCAGCCCAGATCGCCGACCGTCTCGCGGATCACCTGACCGTATTCCAGCGGCAGGGGCGGGGCATTGTTGTCGCGACGATAGGGAATGCCCAGACCCCCGCCCAGGTCCAGCCGGGTGATGGCATGGCCATCGGCGCGCAGCGCGCGGGTCAGATCGGCGACCTTCGCATAGGCCGCGCGATAGGGATCGAGATCGGTCAGCTGGCTGCCAATATGCACGTCGACGCCCACCACCCGCAACCCCGGCAGGGCCGCCGCCTCGGCATAGACCTGGCGCGCCTTGGCGATCGGGATGCCGAACTTGTTTTCCGATTTGCCGGTCGCGATCTTCTCATGTGTCTTCGCGTCCACGTCCGGATTCACCCGGATCGCCACCGGCACCTCGGCGCCCATCGTGACGGCCAGGTCCGAAAGCGCCCGCATCTCGGGCTCGCTCTCGATGTTGACCTGCCGGATACCGCCTTCGATCGCCTGACGCATCTCGGCCAGGGTCTTGCCGACGCCGGAAAACACGATCCGCTCGCCCGGCACGCCCGCCACGCGGGCCCGCGTGTATTCCCCGCCCGACACGACATCCATGCCCGCGCCCAGATCGCCCAGCAGCTTCAGGACGGCCAGATTGCTGTTGGCCTTGACCGCGAAGCAGACCAGGTGATCGGTCCAGTCCAGCGCCTGCCGGAACAGGCCGAAATGGCGGGTCAGAGTGGCCGCGGAATAGACATAGACCGGGGTGCCGACCTCGGCCGCGATCCGCGTCAGCGGCACGTCCTCGGCGCACAGCGTGCCGTCGCGATAGTTGAAATGGTCCACCTAGAACTCCGTCGAGACGCCCATCCGGGCATCTCCCGAAATGGTGACGCGGGCGTTCTGCTCGAAGGGTTTCTTCGCCGGACGCTGGGGCGGCCCGTCCACACCGCAGGCGGACAGGAAAAGGGTGGCAATCAGCAGCAATCGTGTCATGCAAGAATCTCCTTCCAGCGGGCGATCTGGGCGCGCACCTGATCGGGCGCGGTGCCGCCATAGCTTTGCCGCGAGGCGACCGAATTGTGCACGCCCAGAACGGTGAAGACGCCGGCGCTGATCGCCGGATTGACCGCCTGCATGTCGGACAGGGTCAGATCCGGCAGGTCGCAGCCCTTCTTCTCGGCCAGCGCGACCAGCGATCCGGTGACGTGATGCGCCTCGCGGAAGGCCAGGCCGGCCTCGCGCACCAGCCAGTCGGCCAGATCGGTCGCGGTCGAGAACCCGGCCGAGGCGGCGGCCTCCAGCCGGTCGCGGTTGGCGGTCAGGTCAGACAGCATCCCCGTCATCGCGGCCAGAGCCAGCATCAGGTGATCGGCGGCATCGAAGACCTGTTCCTTGTCCTCCTGCATGTCCTTGGAATAGGCCAGCGGCAGACCCTTCATCACCGTGAACAGCGCCACCGTCGCCCCCAGGATCCGCCCGATCTTGGCGCGGATCAGCTCGGCGGCGTCGGGATTGCGCTTTTGCGGCATGATGCTGGATCCGGTGGACCACTTGTCCGACATCGACACGAAGCGGAACTGGGCCGAGGACCAGATCACCAGCTCCTCGGACAGGCGCGACAGATGGACCGCACAGATCGAGGCCGACGACAGGAACTCCAGCGCGAAGTCGCGGTCGCTGACGGCGTCCAGGCTGTTGGCCATCGGCCGGGCGAAATCCAGTGCCTTCGCCGTCGCCTCTCGGTCGATCGGATAACCGGTGCCGGCGAGCGCCGCCGCCCCCAGGGGCGATTCGTTCATCCGCCGGCGAGCATCCCGAAACCGCGACAGATCGCGGCCGAACATCTCGACATAGGCCATCATGTGATGACCCCATGTCACCGGCTGGGCGGTCTGAAGATGGGTAAAGCCCGGCATGACCCAGTCCGCGCCGCTTTCGGCCTGCGACAAGGCCGCGCGGATCAGCGCCTGCAGTCCGGCGATCGCGGCGTCGCATTGGTCGCGCACCCACAGCCGGAAATCGGTCGCGACCTGATCGTTGCGCGACCGGCCCGTATGCAGGCGGCCTGCGGGTTCGCCGATAATGTCCTTCAGCCGCGCCTCGACATTCATGTGGATGTCTTCCAGCGCCGCGCTGAACGGAAAATCACCGGTCTCGATCTCTGACAAGACCGTGATCAGCCCTTCCCCGATCGCCTTCGCATCGCTATCGCTGATAATGCCCTGCGCGGCCAACATGGCGGCATGGGCCCGGCTGCCCCGGATGTCCTGGGCGTAGAGCCGCCGGTCGAAGTCGATCGAGGCATTTATCGCCTCCATGATCGCGTCCGGCCCGGCGGCGAAACGACCGCCCCACATGCTGTTGGCGGCGTCCTTGTCCTGGGGCCGGTCGGTCATAGGGAAAGTCCTTCGGAGGTCACATGCTGCGTCTCGCCCTGCTTTATACGGCCCTGTTCATCGGTGCAAATCCCGCCTTCGCGGGCAAGGTGGACTGGCAGGCGGCGCGAGAGGCGGGGCTGGAAAGGCTGCTGCCGACCGAGAATGCGCCCGCGGTGGGCGAAACCCCCTTCACCGACCGCGACGGCCGCGAATACCGCCTGTCCGATTACAGGGGCAAGGTGTTGCTGGTGAATTTCTGGGCGACCTGGTGCCCGCCCTGCCGCAAGGAAATGCCCTCTCTGGACGCGCTGCAGGCCGAGATGGGCGGCGAGGATTTCGAGGTCCTGACCATCGCCACGGGACGCGACACGGTTTCCAAGATCGACGCCTTCTTCGATCAGACCGGGGTCCGGAACCTGCCCGTCCTGCTGGATCCCAAACAGCGGCTCGCCCGCGAAATGGGCGTCGTCGGCCTGCCGGTCAGCGTTCTGGTGGACCGCGAGGGCCGCGAAGTCGCGCGTCTGATGGGCGATGCCGACTGGTCGGGCGATGCCGCGAAACAGGTCATTCGCGAACTGACATCCGAGTGATCGCCGCGTGGCGGTGACAGGTGGTGACGTGATCGTTCACCATCCCCGTCGCCTCCATGAAGGCATAGGTGATGACCGGACCGCAGAAATTGAAGCCGCGTTTCTTCAGCGCCTTTGACATCGCAATCGATTCGGGCGTGGCGGTCGGCACCTCGGCAGAGGTCTCGAAACGGTTGAGGATCGGGCCGCCGCCGGTAAAGGACCACAGGAAGGGCGCGAATCCCTCGGCCGCTTCGATCTGCAGAAACAGGCGGGCGCCCTTTACGGTCGCCGCGATCTTGCCGCGATGACGGATGATTCCCGGATTCTGCAGTGCCCTCGCGATCCGCGCCTCGTCCCAGCCGGCCACACGTTCGGGGTCGAAACCCTCGAATTCCTCGCGAAAATTGTCACGCTTGCGCAGGATGGTGATCCAGCTCAGCCCGGCCTGAAAACCGTCCAGGACCAGCTTTTCCCACAAGGCCCGCGCATCGCGTTCGGGTACGCCCCATTCGGTATCGTGATAGGCGACGTAGAGCGGATCGGTTCCGCACCAGGCACAGCGCCCCACAACCATAGCGTTAACCCTGACTCCAGAAATCGCTGCGAATTCATCTCAGGTTAAGACATCATGGGCAAAGTGCAACAAACGACCGAAGACGAGGCTTGACGTGAAGGAAGGCACCCCACCCAGAGGATCGCCGCTGGACTATGCGATGGATCAGCAAAGCCGCATCACGCTGCCCGCCGTGCGCCTGGCGGTGGAAAAGGGCAATGGGGTCCTTGCCTATCAGCCGATCGTGCAGGCCGCCCAGCCGGGTCGGCCGGCCTTCTACGAAGGGTTGATCCGCATCATCGACGACAGCGGCCGGATCGTGCCGCTGCGCGACTTCATGCCGGTGGCCGAAACGACCGAACTGGGCCGCCAGATCGATTGTCTGTCCCTGTCGCTGGGCCTTCAGGCCCTGGCCGAGGATCCCTGCCTGCGCCTCTCGGTCAACATGTCGGCACGCTCGATCGGCTATCCCGACTGGATTCGGACGCTGCGCGACGGAATTTCGGCCGATCCGCATATGGGCGAGCGGCTGATTCTGGAGATCACCGAAAGCTCGGCCATGGGGATGCCCGATCAGGTCCGGAATTTCATGCGGGAGGTGCAGCGGCACGGGATCAGCTTGGCGCTGGATGATTTCGGCGCGGGCTATACCTCGTTCCGCTATCTGCGCGATTTCTGTTTCGACATGATCAAGATCGACGGGCAATTCATCCGCGAGATCGCCGAGCATCCGGACAATCAGGTGCTGACTCGCGCGCTGATGTCCATCGCGCATCATTTCGACATGTTCACCGTCGCGGAATCGGTGGAAACGGCCGAGGATGCAAGCTTTCTCATCGACAGCGGCATCGACTGCCTGCAGGGCTATTATTTCGGCGCCCCGACGATTGCGCCACCCTGGAAGACTCCGCCTTCGGTGGCGCGCCGCTGAGGCCGTCGTGCGGGTATCCGGCAATCCGAACACGGATCGCATGGATCGCGATCCGGCCGGGACACCGCCGGAAAACGCGCGCGCCCCGGGCACAGCCCGGCGCGGTCGCTTCCGCCGGGCCGCGCATTGCGCGACCGGTGGCGCCGCCTAGACCCTGTGACGCCGCGCAGACAGAGTAACCGTCGGCGCCGTCGGTCGCCCTGATCGGGCCCGTGTCAGGCCAAGGGCTCGAACGGCGCAATTGCGGCCAGAAGGCGGAGACATCATGGAGGAGATTTCGGATCGGAGATCCCATCGCGCAAAGCGAAGGCCGGTCAATCCGGGATTCGGCCTGCGCGGCGGTGCCGATCTTCTGGGCGGGGCGGAGGTCGCCCGGGTCTGCAAGGCGCCCATGGGATCGCGGAAAACTGGGGCCCGCCAGGCGTCATTTCGCGTCGCGCCGCCCCCCTCCGGGCTGCCAGCAGGCGCGCGCCGGGACCCGATCTGCTTGACCTGACGGTACGAACCCGCATCCTAGCCTCGATTCGCCGCAATTCCGGCGCTGATGGGAAGGAGCCCGCCATGACCAAAGCCGTTATCGTTTCCGCCGCCCGCACGCCGGTCGGCAGCTTTCTGGGATCGTTTGCCAACATTCCGGCCCACGATCTGGGCTCGGCCGTCCTGAAAGAGGTCGTTTCCCGCGCCGGGATCGACCCCGCCGAGGTCAGCGAAACCATTCTTGGTCAGGTGCTGACCGGCGGTCAGGGTCAGAACCCCGCCCGTCAGGCGCATATCAATGCCGGCCTGCCGCAGGAATCGGCCGCCTGGCTGATCAATCAGGTGTGCGGATCGGGTCTGCGGGCGGTGGCTCTGGCCGCCCAGCAGGTCATGCTGGGCGATGCGACGATCGTTCTGGCGGGCGGCCAGGAAAGCATGTCGCTGGCAACGCACGCGGCCTATCTGCGGGCCGGGCAGAAGATGGGCGACGTGAAGATGGTCGATACGATGATCCGCGACGGCCTGTGGGACGCCTTCAACAACTACCACATGGGCCAGACCGCCGAGAACGTGGCCGAAAAGTGGCAGATCGGCCGCGACACCCAGGACGAATTCGCCGTCGCAAGCCAGAACAAGGCCGAGGCGGCCCAGAACGAGGGGCGCTTCGACGACGAGATCGTGGCCTATACCGTCAAGACCCGGAAAGGCGACACGATCGTGGACAAGGACGAATATATCCGCCCCGGTGCGACGCTGGAAGCGATGCAGAAGCTGCGTCCCGCATTCACCAAGGATGGATCGGTCACGGCCGCGAACGCCTCGGGGCTGAACGACGGCGCCGCCGCGGTGATGGTGATGACCGAGGACGAGGCAAACCGCCGCGGGCTGACGCCGCTGGCGCGCATCGCGTCCTATGCCACCGCGGGCCTGGATCCGGCGATCATGGGAACCGGGCCGATTCCCTCCAGCCGCAAGGCGCTGGAAAAGGCCGGCTGGTCGGTCCGCGATCTGGATCTGGTCGAGGCGAACGAGGCTTTTGCAGCCCAGGCCTGCGCGGTGAACAAGGATATGGGGTGGGATCCTTCGATCGTGAACGTGAACGGCGGCGCCATCGCCATCGGCCACCCGATCGGCGCCTCGGGCTGCCGCATCCTGAACACGCTGCTGTTCGAGATGAAGCGCCGCGACGCGAAGAAAGGCCTGGCAACCCTGTGCATCGGCGGCGGCATGGGCGTCGCCATGTGCCTGGAGCGCTGATCGCGACACCGGCGCGCAATGATGTTGCGCGCCGGCATCTGTTTGGATAGCAAGATTTCAACGACACGATAATTCAGGAGGGGTATTCATGTCGAAAGTCGCCGTAGTCACAGGGGGATCGCGCGGTATCGGCGCGGCCATCTCGAAGGCGCTGAAAGAGGCAGGCTATCAGGTAGCGGCCATTTACGCCGGCAATGACGAGGCCGCGAAGGCCTTTACCGATGAAACCGGGATCAAGACCTACAAGTGGTCGGTCGCCGATTACGATGCCTGTGTCGCCGGCCTGAAGCAGATCGAGGACGAGATGGGTCCGATCGCGGTGCTGGTCAACAATGCGGGCATCACGCGCGACGCGATGTTCCACAAGATGACGCCGCAGCAATGGCGCGAAGTGATCGACACCAACCTGACCGGCCTGTTCAACATGACCCACCCCGCCTGGGGCGGAATGCGCGATCGCAAATTCGGCAGGGTCATCAATATCAGCTCGATCAACGGCCAGAAGGGTCAGGCAGGCCAGGCGAACTACTCCGCATCCAAGGCCGGGGATCTGGGCTTTACCAAGGCGCTGGCACAGGAGGGCGCGCGGGCGGGCATCACCGTCAACGCGATCTGCCCCGGCTATATCGGGACCGAAATGGTCCGCGCCATCGATGAAAAGGTGCTGAACGAACGCATCATTCCGCAGATCCCCGTGGGCCGCCTGGGCGAGCCCGAGGAAATCGCGCGCTGCGTGGTGTTTCTGGCCTCGGATGACGCGGGCTTCATCACCGGCTCGACCATCAGCGCCAATGGCGGGCAATTCTTCGTCTGACGTCCCAACCAGGCGACAACATGACACGGCCCGCACCGATGGTGCGGGCCGCTTTCAGAAACATGAAACCGTTCAACAGGTTAGTGGGACAGCCGGGTAATTTCTTCCTTGATGCGAAGCTTCTCGCGCTTCATCGCGGTAATTTCGAGATCGCTGGACCCAGGACTTTTCTGTGCCCTCTCAACGGCATCCGAAAGGTTCTGGTGCTTTCTGCGAAGTTCCTCGACATGGGAAGTAACCGACATTGCGTCCTCCTCTAAAGGTTGTGTCGAACAGGGACGATTGCAGCACAGCTTTTCGATTCTGTCACGGGACTTTCGCAAATAGTTCCGCAATCGGCGCGCCTTCGCGAAGAACCGCCTGCGCGGCCGGGGTCAGGTCTTCGCGATCGGCCGAGTGGCGGTCTGACTGATGCATCACGAAGGGCGCAAGCAAGCGCAGCGGCGCGCGCGCGCCCTTGCGGGCGACGACAAGGACGCGCCCGGCCTCGCGACCCCGCCGGGCGGCGATGGGCAGGATCGTCAGCCCGCCCGCGCGCTGATCCAGCGCGGCAACCAGCCCCGCCAACCGGTCGGATCGCTGGATCAGCGTGATCCGCCCGCCCGGCCGCAATCGACGCAGGCCAGCGTCGATCCATGCCCGCAGCGGCGCATCCTCGTGGCGCGCTTCGGCCCGACCGGGTTCCGCGGCGGCTGTGCCACCCAGGAAATAGGGGGGATTCGCGATGACGTGATCGAAGCTTTCGGTACGCAGTCCCGACGGCATCCGCATCAGATCGCCCACCACGACCCGCATCGCGATGCCGTTCCGCGCGGCGTTTTGCCGCGCCAGTTCGGCGTAAACCCCTTGCCGTTCCAGCCCGGTCAGCGCCAGGTTCGGCACCCGCCAGCCCAGGCACAGGCTGGCGATTCCCGCCCCGCAGCCCAGCTCCAGCACCGATTGCCCCGCCTCGGCCGGGCAGGCCGCCGCCAGCATCACCGCATCGGCGCCCGATCGATAGCCCCGGACAGGCTGTGCAAGCCGCAAACGCCCGTCCAGAAAGCCGTCTTCGCGCGTATCACTCATCCAGACCGGCGTTGCGCATGATCGCGCGGGCCATGAATTCGTCTCGGTCCGCGACCATCAGGCGGCGTGGCAGCACCCCGATCGAGCCTTCCAGAACGCTCATGTGCTGGTCCAGTTCGAAGGTCGGAATGTCCTCGGCCTCCAGCAGCGCCACGGCGTGCGAGATTCGGACAGGATCGGTGCTGCGAAAAAGCTCTTTCATGGGTCAGACGATAGGCGGCGGTTGCGCAATTGTCGATGGCATGGCAATGCGTTGGGCCAGAAACGGGATATGGCCATGGGTGTGAACGAAAACGTCCAGAAACCGCTGGACCGTCTGGCCGAGGCGCTGGCGTCCGAGATGGAGGCGGTGAACGCCCTGATCCGGCAGCGCATGGCCAGCCGCCATGCGCCGCGCATCCCGGAAGTGACCGCGCATCTGATCGAGGCGGGCGGCAAGCGGCTGCGCCCGATGCTGACACTGGCGGCGGCGAAACTGGCGGGATATGACGGGCCCTACCATGTTCATCTGGCCGCGACGGTCGAGTTCATTCACACCGCCACCCTGCTGCATGACGACGTGGTCGATGAAAGCCGGCAGCGGCGCGGCCGGCCCACCGCGAACCTGTTGTGGGACAACAAGTCCTCGGTCCTCGTGGGTGATTATCTCTTTGCCCGCAGCTTCCAGCTGATGGTCGAGCCCGGCAACCTGCGCACGCTGGAAATCCTTGCCAATGCCAGCGCCACCATCGCCGAGGGCGAGGTGCTGCAACTGACTGCCGCGCAGGATCTGGGAACCGATGAAAGCGTCTATCTGCAGGTGGTGCGGGGCAAGACGGCGGCGCTGTTTTCGGCGGCGACCGAAGTCGGCGGCGTGATCGCCGGCGCGCCCGAGGCCCAGGTGCGGGCGCTGTTCGACTATGGCGACGCCCTGGGGATCGCCTTCCAGATCGTTGACGACCTCCTGGATTACGGCGGCGCGACCGAGACGATCGGCAAGAATGTCGGTGACGACTTTCGCGAACGCAAGCTGACCCTGCCGGTGATCAAGGCCGTCGCCAGCGCCGATCCCGCCGAGCGGGCCTTCTGGGCGCGGGTGATCGAGGCTGGCGACCAGCACGATGGGGATCTGGAGCAGGCCCTGCGCCTGCTGGACCGGCACGGTTCGATGCGGGCCGCGCGGGCGGATGCGATGGACTGGGCCGAGCGCGCGAAATCGGCACTGGCAGAGCTGCCCGATCATCCGGTCCGGGACATGCTGTCGGATCTGGCGGATTTCGTCGTCAGCCGCGTCGCCTGAGCGTTTCGTCCGCATTTTCCGGCACCGCCCGCAGAAGCCTCGGGGACGGACGTGACAAAAGGGCGGGCCGCTTGCGCAACCCGCCCTTTCGGGGAAATGCCCCGGCCTATTTGGCCTGGACGAAGTCGGGATAGGCCTCCATCCCCATCTCGGAGATGTCGAGACCGGTGATCTCGGCATCCTGGCTGACACGGATCCCGCCGAACGCCCTGAGCGCCAGCCACACGACCAGGCTGACGCTGAAGACGAAGGCGCCGATGGCCACGATGCCGATGATCTGGGTGACGAAGCCGGTGTCGGGGTTGGTCGCCGGGACGATCAGCGTGCCCCAGATCCCGGCGATCAGGTGAACCGGGATCGCACCGACCACGTCGTCGATCTTGAATCTGTCCAGCATCGGAACCGCCAGGCAGGCAAGGGTGGCGCCGATGCCGCCGATCAGGACCGCGGCGAAGATCGACGGCGTCAGCGGCTCGGCCGTGATCGAGACCAGACCCGCCAGCGCGCCGTTCAGCACCATCGTCAGGTCGATCTTGCCATAGGCCAGCTGGGTGACGATGATTGCGGCCACCGCCCCGGCCGAGGCGGCCATGTTGGTATTCACGAAGATACGGCTGACATCGGCGGCATCGTTGACCGAGCCGATGGCCAGTTGCGAGGCGCCGTTGAAGCCGAACCAGCCCAGCCACAGGATGAAGGTGCCCAGCGTCGCCAGCGCAAGGTTCGATCCGGGCATCGGCTGCATCCGCCCGTCGGCGCGATACTTTCCGGCCCGCGCGCCCAGAACCAGCGCCCCTGCCAGCGCGGCCCAGCCGCCGGCGCTGTGAACCAGCGTCGAGCCGGCGAAATCCGAAAAGCCCATTTCCGACAGGAAGCCGCCGCCCCATTGCCAGCTTGCCTGAACCGGATAGATGAGGCCGGTCAGCACGACGGTGAAAACGAGGAACGAATTCAGTCGCACCCGCTCGGCCAGGGTACCCGATACGATCGAGGCGGTCGTGGCACAGAACATGAGCTGGAAAAAGAAATCCGATCCGGCCGAATAGCCGTCACCGGCGACCCCTGCCCCGACCGGATCGATGGTCTTGGGGCTGAAGATTTCACCGACGACGCCCGGCACGGTCCAGTCGCCGGGATACATCAGGTTATAGCCGATCAGCCAGTACATGATGCCCGCGATGCCGAACAGCGCGATGTTCTTGAAAAGCTGGGTGGTCACGTTCTTGGATCGGACCAGCCCGGCTTCAAGCATGGCAAAGCCGGCCGCCATCCACATGACCAGAAAACCGCCGATCAGAAACAGCAGCGTGTTGAAGATGTAGACGACGTCCGCGCTGACCGCGGCCGCCACCTCGGCCGGGGCCGCATCCTGCGCCACGGCAGGCAGGGCTGCCAGGGACGCAAGCGTCGCGATGAGCGGGAGGGACTTTTTCATCTGTTTACCTCACTTCCGTGCCGCAGCCGCCGGACGGGCTGCCATCCGGCCTTTGATCGGAAATTCCGGGGCTTCGGCACAAGGCGGCGCGCTGCCCGGCGCCGGCAGAAATATCGGCTGCCTCAAAATTGGCGTTGCCGGCTGCCCAAGGCCCAAGAAACGGGCAGATTGCGTTCGGCGCCGCGGCCCGCTGCCCGTCACCTGTGCATGTTCGCGGATTTTGCCGCGTCAGGCGGCGGTCGCGGCAAGTTCCCGGACGAGCCGGGCTTTCGGCGGCAAGACACCGCCCCTTCACGGATTGGTCAGGAGAATTCCCTCTGCCCGATTCTTGCTGTATGCTGATGGCCAACTTGGCCGGAGAAAGAACCGGCAGGGCAGTCAAGCAGGCATCTGGACCACATGAAACGACCGACCGGCACCCCGAAGCGCACGGGCAAAAGCCCTGTTGCCGACAAGCGCAGTTCTCCCAAGGCCGCAGCGGCCTCGAAATCGGCCGTGCGCCGGCACAAGCCGAACCAGCGCAAGCGGGGCAATGTCGTCGTGCGGGCCGTCGCGGGCACGGTCTGGCTGTTCTGGCGCATCCTGTGGGGTTCGTTCTGGCGGCTGACGATGGTGGTTCTGCTGATCATCGGCGGGGCCTCGGCCTATTATTATGCGGGCCTGCCCGACGCGAAGGAATTGTTCGACGCGCGTGCGCGCGGATCGGTCACCATGCTGGATCGCGAGGGCCGCGTCTTTGCCTGGCGGGGCGAGACATTCGGCACCGTCACCGGCGAGAAAACCGCCCCGGTCCTGCGCGATGCGGTGGTCGCGACCGAGGACCGTCGATTCTACAGCCATCTGGGCGTCAGCCCGCGGGGTATCGCGGGCGCGATCCGGATCAACCTTGCCGAAGGCCGCGGTCCGCTGGAAGGCAATGGCGGTTCGACCATTACCCAGCAGGTGGCCAAGCTTTTGTGCCTCGGCGAGACATTCGATCCGATCCGCTGGAAGAACGAGGCCGAATTCGAGGCCAGCTGCCGCGTCGGCAGCCTGTGGCGCAAGGTCAAGGAGGTCCCCTTCGCCTTCGCGCTGGAGGCCAAGTATTCCAAGCAAGACATCCTCAACATCTACATGAACCGGTCCTATCTGGGGGCCGGCGCGCGCGGCTTCGAGGCGGCGAGCGAGCGGTATTTCAACAAGCCCGCAACCGATGTGACCCCGGCCGAGGCCGCGATGCTGGCCGGGCTGCTCAAGGCTCCCAGCTATTTCGCGCCGACCGCCGATCTGGAACGCAGCCAGGGTCGGGCCGATGTGATCCTGGATCTGATGAAACAGCAGGGCTATCTGAACGACAAGCAATATGCCGAAGCCAAGGCGAATCCGGCGGTCCTGTCCAAGGCGGCGCAGGCCCGCGCGGGCGGCTATTTCGCCGATTGGGTCATGGATTCGGGCCCCGGTTTCCTGACCAGCGAGACGACCGACGACATTACCATCAAGACCACCTTCGATCAGGACATCCAGCGGGCGGCCGAACGCGCACTGAAACGGATTTTCGACGAGAAGCTGGGCGGCAACAGCAAGGCCGAGGCCGCCGTCGTGGTGATGTCCGCCGATGGCGCGGTGCGCGCGATGATCGGCGGTCGCGACAACACCGTGAACGGGGCCTTCAACCGCGCCATCCAGGCCAAGCGGCAGACCGGGTCCAGTTTCAAGCCCTTCGTCTATGCCGCGGCGCTGGAGGCGGGATATTCGCCCTCGGACATCATTGAGGACGGGCCGATCACGATCCGCATCCCCGGCGGAAAAAACTGGTCGCCAAAGAACTATACCCGCCGCTTCTATGGTAACGTGACGCTGGAGACGGCGCTGAAGAACTCGCTGAACACCGCGACGGTCCGCCTGCAAGAGATCGTGGGACGCGATGCGGTGCGCCGGGTGGCCAGTGATTTCGGCATCGTCAGCAACCTGACCACAAGCCCCTCGCTGGCCCTTGGCGCCTCCGAGGCCACGCTGCTGGAACTGACCGGTGCCTATGCCGGGATCCGCAATGGCGGCACCTCGGTCGCGCCCTATGGCCTGGTCGAATTGTCCATCAAGGGCGACGACCAGCCGCTGATGGGGCAGTTGGGCGGCCTGGGCCAGCGGGTGATCAGCCCGCGCGCGGCCGGTCAGCTGATCTACATGATGCAGCAGGTGATCGATTCGGGCACCGGCAAGCGGGCCAAGCTGGGCTCGCGCCCGGCCGCCGGAAAGACCGGCACGACCAGCAGCTACCGCGACGCCTGGTTCGTTGGCTTTACCGAACAATATGTCGTCGGCGTCTGGATGGGCTATGACGACAACACGCCGCTGAAGGGCGTGACCGGCGGCGGATTGCCGGCCGAGATCTGGCAGGCGGTGATGACCGATATTCACGAAGGTCTGCCCGAACTGCCGCTGTCCACCGTTTCGCCCGATGGCAGCGGGGTGATCATGTCCCAGGGCAATTCGACGCCGAAAGTGGTCACTTCGGGTTCTGCCGATGATCCGCTGGCGGCGGCGCTGGCGGGCGTGATGAACAGCGTCGAGGGCAGTAGCCAGCAGCGCGGCCGAATCATTGGCGCGGCCCCGACCGAGGTGGGCGGCAGCGCGCCACAAACGCCGGGCAGCTCGACCTCGGCCAATTCAGACGACGCTCTCAGCCGCGCCCTGAACGGCATCCTCGGCGGCAATTGACATCGCGTCCCGGCCCGCGGGCGATTGCTGACAAGCCCCGCCATTCAGGCGGGGTTTCGTTATTCCGGCTCGGTCGAGGGGCTGCGACGCGGCCATGTGTGCACCGGCCGCGAATGGGTGGTAATCGCCTGGAAGTCGCAAGCGCCCGGTCACCGATCCAGCCACGTCGCGGCCGCGCGGCGGCTTTGGCTGTCATCCGCGCCGCAAGGCCGCCAGCGCCGCCTTGCACAGGCCAAGGTCCAGCCAGCGGCAACCGGCGCAGATCCGGTCCAGATCAGCGGGCAGCAGTTCCGATGCGCGGCGCTGCGCCTCGGACCAGGGCATACGCTGACCCGGCGCGATGCCCAGGGCTTCTGCGTGGCGCCGGTCCAGCCCGTCGATCCTGGTCTGCATCCGGCAACCGGTCCCGCGGCGCGAGGGACAGGGTCCGCAGATCGCATCCGCGCCCTGGGTGAAGACGACCTCGGTCGCGGGATCGGCACGAAGTCGCTGCACCACGATGCGGTCCATGTTCCGCGTGAAATCCGGCGAATAGCCCTTGCCCTGCCAGCCGATCGCGCACAGCACATGATGCGGGCGCAGCGAAACGGCCCCGGATCCGCTCCGGGGCCGTTCGTTGTCCTGGCAGGGCTCAGCGGTCGTCAAGACCGACGTAGTCCCGCCGGTCCGCACCGACATAAAGCTGGCGCGGCCGACCGATCTTGTTCTGCGGATCGCTGATCATCTCTTTCCATTGGGCGATCCAGCCGACGGTCCGCGACAGCGCGAAGATCGGCGTGAACATCGAGGTGGGAAAGCCCATCGCGGACAGGATGATGCCCGAATAGAAATCGACGTTCGGATACAGCTTCTTCGAGACGAAGTATTCGTCCTCCAGCGCGATCTTCTCCAGTTCCTTGGCGACCTGAAGGGTCGGATTGTTCTGGATGCCCAGAAGGTCCAGAACCTCGTCCGCCGATTCCTTCATCACCGTCGCGCGGGGGTCGAAGTTCTTGTAGACCCGATGGCCAAAGCCCATCAGGCGGAACGGATCGTCCTTGTCCTTGGCGCGGGCAATGTATTCGGGGATCTTGTCCACGGTGCCGATCTGTTTCAGCATTTCCAGGCAGGCCTGGTTCGCGCCGCCATGGGCGGGCCCCCACAGGCAGGCAATGCCGGCCGCGATGCAGGCAAAGGGATTGGCGCCCGAGGATCCCGCCAACCGCACGGTCGAGGTCGAGGCGTTCTGTTCGTGATCGGCATGCAGCGTGAAAATCCGGTCCATCGCCTTGGCCAGCGCCGGATCGACATCGTATTTCCCGGCCGGGACCGAAAAGCACATGTTCAGGAAATTGCTGGCGTAATCCAGATCATTCTGCGGATAGACGAAGGGCTGGCCGATGGAATACTTATAGGCCATGGCCGCGATCGTCGGCAGCTTGGCGATCAGGCGGATCGCCGCGACCTCGCGCTGCCAGGGATCAGAGATGTCGGTCGAATCGTGGTAGAAGGCCGACATTGCGCCGACCACGCCGACCATCGTCGCCATGGGATGGCTGTCGCGGCGGAAGCCGCGGAAGAAATTGTGCATCTGTTCATGCACCATCGTATGATGCGTGACACGATGTTCGAAATCGCTGAGCTGTTCGACGGTCGGCAATTCGCCATAGAGAAGCAGGTAGCAGACTTCCAGATAATGCGATTTCTCGGCCAGTTGCTCGATCGGGTAGCCCCGATACCACAATTCGCCCTTGTCGCCGTCGATGAAGGTGATCGTGGAATCGCAGCTTGCGGTCGAGGTGAAGCCCGGATCATAGGTGAAAACGCCCGCCTCGCCATACAGCTTGCGGATGTCCAGAACGTCCGGCCCCTCGGTCGGGGACAGGATGGGCAGCTCGTAATCGGAATTGTCGATCAGCAATTTGGCGGTCTTTGTCTCGGCCATCCAAAAGTCCTTTCCGGCTTGGCCGGGTCGTCCGCGCGCGAATATTCGGAAGACAACCCGGAATGTGAAAGCAGGGATCAGCCTGCCAATTCGGTCTGGTCCTGAAGCCGGGCCAGCGTTTCGTCGCGGCCTAGCGCCATCATCATGTCGAACACGCTGGGGGTCGCAGTCCGGCCGGCCAGAGAAGCGCGCAGGGGCGCCGCCAGCTTGCCCAACCCGACGCCGTTTTCCTCGGCGACAGCCTTGGCCGCCTTCTCCAGCTCGTCTCGCTGCCAGCTAGCATGCTGCAGCGCGGCAGTCAATGATTTCAGCATACCACGGGATACCGGGTCCAGCATCCCGGTCGCCTTGTCATCCATCCGGACCGGGCGGTCGATCAGCGCAAAGTGCCCCTGTTCCAGCAATTGCGGCAGGGTCCGGGCCTTTTGCTTCAGAGCCGGCAGGACCGGTCGCAGCCGCTCCTGGTGGCGCGCGCTCAGCGGGGCGGCGCCGGTATCGGCCAGATAATCCCCAAGCGCCTGCATCAGGACGTCATCCTCCATCGCGCCGATATGATGGCCGCTGACATGTTCCAGCTTTCTGAAATCCAGCCGGGCGGGCGCGCGCCCGATCCCGGACAGATCGAACCAGTGCCGTGCCTGCGCGTCATCGAACAACTCGTCATCGCCATGGCTCCAGCCCAGACGCGCCAGGTAATTGCGCATCGCCCCGGCCGGATAGCCGAGCGTCGCGAATTCGTGCAGGCCAACCGCGCCGTGGCGTTTCGACAGTTTCTTGCCATCCTCGCCATGGATCAGCGGGATGTGGGCGAAAACCGGCCGCTTCCAGCCCATCGCGTCGAAGATCTGGATCTGGCGGGCGGCGTTGGTCAGGTGATCGTCGCCCCGGATCACATGGGTCACGCCCATGTCGTGATCATCCACCACGACCGCCAGCATGTAGGTCGGGGTTCCGTCGCTGCGCAACAGCACCATGTCGTCCAGCTGATCATTGGCCACGCGGACCGGGCCCTGCACGGCGTCCTCGATCACCGTCTCGCCGGTCTGCGGAGCCTTGAGGCGGATCGCATAGGCAGCATCCGGCAGGTCGGTCGCGTCGCGCCACGGGCTCTTGAAAGGCTCGCGCGGATGCGCCTCGCGCCAGGCGGCGATCTCGTCGGGGGTGGAATAGCACCTGTAGGCCGCGCCACGCGCCAGCATGTCACGCGCAACCTCGGCATGGCGGTCCTTGCGGGCAAACTGGCTGAGCGGTTCGCCATCCCAGTCCAGGCCCAGCCATTCCAGCCCCTTCAGAATCGCGTCCGTCGCCTCGGGGGTGGATCGCGCGCGGTCGGTATCCTCGATCCGCAACAGGAACCTGCCACCCCTGCCGCGCGCGAAAAGCCAGTTGAACAGCGCCGTCCGCGCGCCTCCGATATGCAGATAGCCGGTCGGTGACGGGGCAAATCGGGTGACGATCGGGGCTTGTTCGGACATGGGAAAACTTTTCGCTGGTCAATCTCGGGGCGGACAGGGCTGCGTTAACACTTTGGTAAGTGCCGCCGTGCCAGGGTCGTGAGGCAGAGATAGAGAAGCCATCGCGAAAGGACAAGAATGCGCGCCGCAGCGGGGCCCGGCCCTGTTCCGATCCTCTCCGCGCCCGCGGCCGCGCTGCCGGGACTGACCCGGGCCCGCTCCAACGCCGCCGCGCCTGCCGACATCCGCCGCCCCCGTCCGGCGGCGGCCAGTCGCGCGGGATTGTTTCCCTGGGTGCCGGTCTGCCTGTCGCTGGGGATCGCGCTGTGGTTCGCCTGGCCCGCCTTGCCCGGAACCGGGTTCTGGATCATCGCCGGAGGTCTGGGGCTTGCCGGATTCGTCGCGGCCCGGCTGTCTCAGCCGCTGGCCGAACGCGGACGAATCGGCTGGGCGTTCAGCGACGGTTTGCGGATCGGCGGCATGGCGATCGTGCTGGTCGTGGCGGGGGCCGGACTTGCCGGAATTCGCTCGGCCCATGTCGCGGCGCCGGTTCTGGAATGGCGCTATTACGGACCGGTCGAGGGACGGCTGGTCGAGATCGACCGATCCGCCCGCGACCGTATCAGGCTGACGCTGGATCGCGTCGTGCTGCGCGACGTGTCGCCCGCGCGGACACCCGGCAAGGTGCGGCTGTCGCTGATGGACATGGCGGCCGGGGATCTGCCGCCGCTGGGTCAGCGCGTCATGCTGACCGGAAATCTGGGCCCGCCCTCTGGCCCGGCCGCGCCCGGCAGTTTCGATTTCCGCCAATATGCGTGGTTCGAGGGGTTGGGCGCCGTCGGCTACAGCCGCACGCCGGTCATGGCCGTGGCCGCCCCCGAAGGCGGCCTGTGGTGGATGCACCGCGCCCGGATCGCGATAAGCCGGGCGATGCAGGACCGGATCGGCGGACAGAAGGGAGCGGTGGCCGCCGCCCTGATGACCGGCGACCGCTCGGGCATCGAAGAGGCCACGAATGCGGTGATGCGCGCCTCGAATCTCTACCACATCATCTCGATCTCGGGTTTGCATATGGGAATGCTGGCGGGTTTCGTCTATGGCGCGCTGCGGATGGCGCTGGTGGCGGCACAGGGCATCGGGATGATCTGTGGCTGGCCCGTGCACAAGATCGCGGCCGGTGCGGCGATCGCGGCGGCCTCGGCCTATCTGTGGCTTTCGGGCGGCGGCGTCGCCACCGAACGCGCCTTCGTGATGGTTGCCGTCATGCTGGGCGCGATTCTGGCAGACCGGCGCGCGATCTCGTTGCGGACGGTGGCGCTGGCGGCGACGATCATCCTGATCCTCAGCCCCGAATCATTGATTTCGCCGGGCTTCCAGATGAGTTTCGCGGCCACCATCGCACTGATCCTGACCTATGGCCCGTGGTCACGTCTGGCACCGCGCCTGCCCTTCTGGCTGCGGCCCTTGTTGATGTTGCTGGTCTCGTCCTTCGTCGCGGCCATGGCGACCTCGCCCCTTGCGGCGGCCCATTTCAACCGCATGGCGCAATACGGCCTGCTGGCGAATCTGCTGGCGGTGCCGGTCATGGGCACCCTGGTCATGCCGGCCGGGGTCATCGCGGCGTTGCTGGCCCCGATCGGGTTGGCGGGACCGGCCCTGTGGATCATGGGCCTGGGCACCGACTGGATGCTTCGCGTGGCCGAATTCGTCGCCGGACTGGACGGGGCCGTCACCGCTGTCGCGGCACCGCCCGCCCCGGTGCTGCCGCTGATGGGGTTCGGCGCGGTCGCGGCGGTCCTGTGCTGGCGGCGGGATCTGGCCGCGTCCCGGCCCGGCCCGTTGGCCGTGGGTCTGGTCGCGGGTCTGCTGATGCTGGCGGGATCGGCCGCGTTGTGGCTGACAGCCGCGCGCCCGCAGATCCTGATCGCAGCCGAGGGCGAGGCTGTCGGGCTGATGACGCCATCGGGCCGGGCGGTGTCGAAACCCTCGGGCGGATCCTTCATTGTCAGAACCTGGCTGCTGGAGGATGGCGACACCGCCACACAAGAGGAATCGGCCGCGCGTCCGGCTTGGCAGGGCGACAGACGCGACCGCCAGGCGGTTGTGACGGCAGATTGGCAGGTTCTGCATTTCACCGGCAAGGGATCGGGCCGGCGCGCGCTTGCGGCCTGCCGCCCGAACCGCATCGTCGTGGCCAGCGAACCGATCGAAGGTCTGCCCGAGGTGCCGCCCTGCCTGGCCTTCGATCCCCGAAGGCTGCGGCAAAGCGGAGCCGTTTCCATCGACATGAAGACCGAGGGGCCAAGGATCACGGCCGCGTCAGGGCGCCGCCCTGCGCCGAACTGAGCCCGGCACAGACCAAGGGATGATTGTCCGATCCGTGGCCGCGCGCTAGCCTGATCTCGGGAAGGAGAAAGCGATGCGCCACCTTGTGCTTGCTGCCCTCTTGACGCTGCATCCGCTATCCATCGCCGCCGAGCCGCTGGCGATTCTGCCGGTCAAGCTGCTGGACACGTCGAGAGAGCCCGGCGATCAGGGCGCGGCGCACGAGGCGCGGCTCTTGTTGCTCGCCGATGTTCTGAAGGCCGAGACGAAGGGAGCGATTCTGCTGGACGCGGCGGCGATAGCCGATTGCCAGCCGCAGACCACCGCCTGCCTGCTGGACAAGGCCCGCGCGACCGGGGCCGACCGGGCGCTGTTCGTGGTGGTGCAGAAGACCAGCACGCTGATCTTGCAGATTTTCGCCAATCTCGTCGATGTCGGGACGGGCGACCTGATCGTCAGCCGCAACCTGAATTTCAGGGGCGACAATGATGAAAGCTGGCGCCGCGCGGCCCGCTTTCTGGCGCGGCAGTTGCGCGATGCCTCGAACTAGCCGCGGGCGGCGGATTCCAGCGCGGCGATGTCGATCTTGCCCATCGCCATCAGCGCCGGCCAGACCCTGCCTGCCTCCGATCCGGTGATCAGCGCCATCGCCCGGCGCGGGACGATCTGCCAGGACATGCCGAAACGGTCCTTCAGCCAACCGCATCGCGATTCCGCCCCGCCATCCGCGATCAATGCCGCCCAGAGCCGGTCGGTCTCGGCCTGGTCCTCGGTCATCACGCGGATCGAGGCGGCCTCGGACAGGGTGAAATGCGGCCCCCCGTTCAATGCCATGTAGGGCGTGCCGGCCAGCGTGAAATCGACCGCCAGAACGCGTCCCGCCGGCGCCATGTCCTGTTCCTCGATATAATGGCTGACGTCGACGATGCGGCTGTCGGGCAGCAGCGAGACATAGAATTCCGCCGCTTCCATCGCCTGATGATCGAACCAGAAACATGTCGCAACCTTGCGGTTCATCGCTGCTCTCCCGTCGCCAGGTGTCCGCCATCGGTTCCAGGGGATTCCCGATCACCAATGTTTCGCTGCGCGCGTCACAGGGATTTCGCCAGCGCCTCCAACTGGTCGGCGGCTCTGCCCCAGCCTTCGTGAAAGCCCATGGCCTCGTGTTCCTTCAGCGTCTCGGCGTTCCAGTGCATGGCGCGGGCGATATAGCGGGTGCGCCCCTCGCCGGCATCGTCCAGCACAGCCTCGGAGGCCATGAAGGGTTTGCCCGCCGGACGCCAGCCGGGCGTGAAGGCGTCGGTCGAAACCAGCTTGCGCCCCTCGACCACTTCCAGGAACACGCCCATCGTGGGAAACTCCTCCCCGTCAGGACCGTGCATCACGGTCGAGAATTGCCCACCCGGACGCAATTCCAGAACCGCATCGGTGACATGCCACGGCCTGGGGCAGAACCATTGTTCCAGCAGGTGCGGATCGGTCCAGCAGCGCCAGACGGCCTCACGCGGGGCGCCCATCACGCGGTCCAGAACCAGTTCGAATTCGGCGTCCTTCATGTGGTTCTCCCTTCGGGTGGTGTTGAAAACAGCAACCTCAGATAGCGTTGCAGATGATCGACGCTGTCTCTGGCGACCGAGGGATCATCGGCAGCCTTGGCAAGGATGAACGCCCCCTGCAATACCGCCTGCATATGGGCGGCAAGGCTGGCGGGGCTGATACCGGTCAGGCCGCGGGCCGCCATCGCGGCGGCGATGTCCGGCTCCAGCGTGGCGGCGTGGCCGAAGATCGAAGCGGCGCAGGCGTCGCGAATCGCCGGATGCAGGTGAAACGCCTCTTGTGTCATGGTGCCTGCGAGGCAGGTGAAGGCCGCGGGATCGCCGGCGATGATGTCGCGGCGAAAATCGACATAGGCCAGCACCCGGTCCAGCGGGTCGTCATGGTCGTGATAGGGCGCGGCTTCGAACAGCGACCCGGTCATCTCGGTCCAGTATTCCGCCGCCGCCACGCCCAGGGCCTCCTTGCTGGCGAAATGGTGAAAGAACGCCCCCTTCGTCACACCCGCCGCCCTGCACAACTGATCGACACTGGTCGCGGCAAAGCCCTGTGCCCGGACGATGTCGCGCGCCGCCTCCAGCAGCCTTGTCCGCGCATCGCCCCGATCCGGATCATGCCGTGTCTTGCGTCCCATGTCCTGAATATACCAACCGGTTGGTATCTACGACAAGAAAAAATTTCGCTCTGGTTTCAGGGTCAATCAGCCTCGTCGCAGGCCGATCTGGTCCAGGGCAGCGTCGATCTCCGACCGTGAAACGCCTTTCATTTCGGCCACGAGCGAATCGAACCGGCGACGCAGCGCGACCTTTTCCTCGCCCCGGCAATCGTTCCACGGCCGACCCTGCAAGGCCATGTGCAGCACGTAATAGCCGATGAAATGCGGCCGCCCGCCCGCGACCAGCAGCGCGCGATAGGCCTCGTGCGCGCCGATCCGGCGCAGGCTGGCTGCGTCGGCCACCCCTGCGGCGGTCAGCGCCCTCGCGGTCGCGGGGCCGATATTGCCGATAGTGACGAGATCGCTGTCCATGGCCGCCTTTCCAAGACCCGCCCTTTGCTGTATCAGCACCCGGATTCCAAGGACAGCATGACATGAGCGACAAGGCCAGCACCGCGCCGGTGAAAAAACTTTTCATCAAGACCTATGGCTGCCAGATGAACGTCTATGACAGCCAGCGCATGGCCGAGGCGATGGGTGCCGAAGGCTATGTCCTGACCGAAGACCAGGCCGACGCCGACATGGTGCTGCTGAATACCTGCCACATCCGCGAGAAGGCGGCCGAAAAGCTGTATTCCGATCTGGGCCGCCTGAAGCCGTTGAAGGCCGAAAAGCCGGACCTGACGATCGGCGTGGCGGGGTGCGTGGCCCAGGCCGAGGGCGAGGAGATCGTGCGCCGGATGCCGCTGGTCGATCTGGTCGTCGGGCCGCAGACCTATCACCGCCTGCCCGCGATGGTACGGGGCCAGGCGCCGCGAATCCTCACCGACTTTCCTGCCGAGGACAAGTTCGACCACCTGCCCGCCCCCCGCGCCACCCGCCGCGCACCTGCGGCCTTTTTGACCGTGCAGGAAGGCTGCGACAAGTTCTGCGCCTTCTGCGTCGTCCCCTATACCCGCGGCGCCGAAGTCAGCCGCCCCGCCGACCGGATCCTGCGCGAGGCCCGCGACCTGGTCGCGCGCGGCGTCCGCGAGATCACGCTGCTGGGTCAGAACGTCAATGGCTGGCACGGCACAGGCCAGGACGGGCGCGAATGGGGCTTCGGGCGGCTGATCCGGGCTCTGGCCCAGACCGACGGCCTCGACCGCATCCGCTATACGACCAGCCACCCCAACGACATGGCCGACGACCTGATCGCCGCGCATGGCGAGGTGCCGCAACTGATGCCCTATCTGCATCTGCCGGTGCAGTCGGGCAGCGACCGGATCCTGAAGGCGATGAACCGCAGGCATACGGCCGATCATTATCTTCGCCTGATCGACCGCATCCGCGCGGCGCGGCCCGACATCATCCTGACCAGCGATTTCATCGTGGGCTTTCCCGGCGAGACCGAACAAGACCACGCCGACACGCTGCGCCTGATCGAGCAGGTCGGCTTCGGCACCGCTTTCAGCTTCAAATATTCACCGCGTCCCGGCACCCCGGCCTGTGAACGGCCCGAAATCGACGCGGCGGTCGCCGATGCCCGCTTGCAGGAATTGCAGGCACTGCTGGCCCGTCAACAGAAGGTGGCGCAGCAGGCCATGGTCGGTCGCAGGCTTGGCGTCCTGTTCGAAAAACCGGGCCGCCTGCCGGGCCAGATGGTTGGCAAGTCGGATTATCTGCATTCGGTTTTCGTGGACGCGCCCAATGCCGCCATCGGTGATCTGGTTCAGGTCGATATCGTCGAATCCGCACCGAATTCCCTGCGCGGCGTTCTGGCCGCATAGCTCGCCAGCATTGCCCGTCTTTCCACGGCGGGATTTGACGCCGATCAAGGCAAGGCGCAGGCTGTCCTGATACCATCCGAATCCAACCCGGAAGGAGATGATGATGGGCTACAAGACGATCCTCACCGTGCTGTCCAGACCGACGCAGATCAGCCTGCTGGACGATGCCGAAACACTCGCCACGCGCGAGGACGCGCATCTCGACATCCTTTGCCTCGGCGTCGATCTCAGCCAGGCGGGATATTACTTTCCCGGCGGCACGCCCTATGCTTTTCAGGAAGCGCTTGACGCCGCGATGGAAGATGCCGAGGCACTGGAACAAAAGGTCCGCGACCATCTTGCATCGGCCAGCGATCTGCGCTGGTCGGTCGATACGGCGGTGGTGCAGATGGGGGGCGTCACCAGCCTGGTCGGCGTGAAGGCGCGGTTTTCGGACCTGACGGTTCTGTCGCGCCCCTATGCCGAAGACGCGCCCGGAGAGGCCGAGACCGTGATCGAGGCCGCGCTTTTCGAGGGCGGCTGCCCGGTTCTTGTCCTGCCCAAGCCCGGCGTTCCGGCCCAGCCTCCGCGCCGCATCCTGGTCGCCTGGAACCAGTCGACCGAGGCGCTTGCGGCCGTGCGGCGCGCCCTGCCGATGCTGCAGGCGGCCGACAACGTCGAGATCACCATCGTCAATCCGCGCGGCGGCGGCCCCGAAGGCACCGATCCCGGCAGCGCGCTGACGCGGATGCTGACGCGGCATGGTGTCCACGCCGAAATCGCCGTCCTCGCCCGGACCGGCTCGGCGATCAGCGAGGAACTGGATCGCCGCGCGGCCGAAATCGGCGCCGAAATGATCGTGATGGGGGCCTATGGCCATTCCCGCTTTCGCGAGGCGATCCTGGGTGGCGCCACGCGCAACATGCTGGAAAAGGCGACAATCCCGGTTTTCATGGCCCGATAGGGCCGATGCAGCCGGCGGGCGATGTCGCGCACCATCGCCCCGAGCCATAACAAGAAAGGCGGCCTCTCGACCGCCTTCTTCGGTGTTCAAATACCCCGGGGGTCCGGGGGCTGGCCCCCGGTCATCGCGGGACGAGAAAAACGCCTCAGGCGAATTTCAGGTTCGTCGCCGATTCGCGGCCGTCACGGCCGGCTTCGATGTCGAAGGTCACGGCCTGGCCGTCCTGCGGATGGGGCAGACCGGCGCGTTCGACCGCCGAGATGTGCAGGAACACGTCCCGCTTGCCGCTTTCCGGCTGGATAAAGCCGAAGCCTTTGGTGGAATTGAACCATTTCACGGTGCCATTGGCCATCGTGATGTCTCCTGTCATTTGCCGCCCGCGAGATTGCGACGGCCCGGCCGGTCAGATCAACTCGAAGACTGAAGCCGCAAGACGGGAGACAGATCGAAGCAGAGATAACATAGCGGATTTCATATAGTGGATCGCGAAGCATCGCGCAAGCACCCTCGATTCCAGACCGATCGGGGATGGTCACTGAAACGGGCCTCGGGCTGGGATGGTCAGCGACCGCGCGATCTGCGGCCGCCGGATCATCCGCCTGTCCTGACATGGGCAACCGCAGGTCCGGATCAATGCGCCTCGGCCCAGGTCGCGCCGTGCCCGGCATCGACGACCAGCGGCACCGACAGCCTGATCACGGGCTCGGCCGCGCCCTCCATGACGGTGCGGGCGGCGGCGATCAGGTCGTCGATCGCGCCCTCCTCGACCTCGAAGACCAGTTCGTCATGGACCTGCAACAGCATCCGCGCCGGCAGATGGCCGATGCCATCCGGCATCCGGATCATGGCACGGCGGATGATGTCGGCGGCAGCCCCCTGAATGGGCGCGTTGATCGCCGCGCGCCGCGCGCCGCCCGCGGCCGGCCCGGTCTGGTTGATTCCGGGCGTGTTGATGCGCCGCCCGAACAGCGTCCGCACGCTGCCATCTGATTTCGCGTCGGTCACGGTGCGATCCATATAGGCGCGGATTTCCGGGAATCGCTCGAAATAGGTGTCGATGAAGCTTTGCGCATCCGCCCGCGGAATGCGCAGGTTGCGCGACAGGCCGAAGCCCGAAATGCCGTAGATCACGCCGAAATTGATCGCTTTTGCCTGCCGGCGGATCATCGGGTCCATGCCTTCGACGGGCACGCCGAACATCTGGCTGGCGGTCATGGCGTGAATGTCGATGCCGTCCCGGAAAGCCTGTTTCAGCGCCGGGATGTCGGCGACATGGGCCAGGATTCGCAACTCGATCTGGCTGTAGTCCAGGCTGACCAGCCGATGCCCCGGCGCGGCGATGAAGGCCTCGCGGATGCGGCGGCCCTCCTCGGTGCGCACGGGAATGTTCTGCAGATTGGGGTCGGTCGAGGCCAGCCGCCCGGTCTGCGCCCCGGCGATGGAATAGCTGGTATGGACCCGCCCGGTTTCCGGGTTCACATGGCCCTGCAGCGCGTCGGTATAGGTCGATTTCAGCTTGGCTATCTGGCGCCAGTCCAGGATCCGGGCGGGCAGGTCATGCTCAACCGCAAGATCCTCCAGCACGTCGGCGCTGGTGGAATAGGCCCCGGTCTTGCCCTGCTTGCCGCCAGCCAGGCCCATCTTGTCGAACAGGATCTCGCCCAATTGCTTGGGACTGCCGACATTGAAGCTCTGGCCCGCGAGATCGTGGATCTCTTCCTCAAGCTGCGCCATCTTCTGAGCAAAGGCATTCGACATCCGCTTCAGATGGTCTCCATCGACGCGGATGCCGGCCATCTCCATTTCGCCCAGAACGGCGACCATGGGGCGCTCCAGCCTTTCGTAGACGGTCGTGACCCGCTGGGCCGGCAGCATCGGCGCGAAATGCCGGAACAGACGCAGGGTCACATCGGCATCCTCGGCCGCATAGGGCGCGGCCTTGTCGATCGGAACCTGCGAGAAATTGATCTGCGCCTTGCCAGAACCGATCAAGCCCTTGATCGGGATGCATTTATGGCCAAGATAGCGCTCGGCCAGCTCGTCCATGCCATGATTGTGGGTGCCCGCGTTCAGCGCATAGGACATCAGCATCGTGTCGGCGATGGGGTCCATGCGGATGCCGTGGCGGGCCAGAATCTTCCAGTCGTATTTCAGGTTCTGCCCGATCTTCAGGATCGCAGCATCCTCCAGCACCGGTTTCAGCACCGCCAGCACCTGATCCAGGGCCAATTGTCCATCGACCAGCGCCGATTGCCCGAACAGATCGTCGCCCCCCGCGACATGGCCCACCGGGATATAGCAGGCCTGTCCGGGCGCGACGGCCAGACAGATCCCGGCCAGATCGGCGCGCATCTCGTCAAGGCCGGTGGTTTCGGTGTCGATGGCGACCTGCCCGACTTCGCGGATCGCCACGATCCAGCGGTCCAGCGCCGCCATGTCGGTCACCGTCTCGTAGCTGGCGGGATCGATCGCCGGCATCTCGGGCGCGGCGGCCACGTCCGAAGGCGGCGCGGACACGACCGGCGGCGCCTCGGCCCCCAACCGTTCGGCGACGCGCGCGGTCAGGGTGCGGAACTCCATCTCGGACAGGAATCCCAGCAGCGTCTCGGCATGAGGATCCCGCACCTCCAGGCTTTCCAGCGTGAAATCCAACGGCGTATCGCAATCCAGCGTCACCAGCCGTTTCGAGATGCGGATCTGTTCGGCATTCTCGATCAGCGTCTGGCGGCGCTTGGGCTGCTTGATCTCGTCGGCGCGGTCCAGCAGGGTTTCCAGATCGCCATATTCCTGGATCAGCAGCGCGGCGGTCTTGATGCCGATGCCCGGCGCGCCGGGCACGTTGTCCACCGCGTCGCCCGCCAGCGCCTGCACATCGACGACCCGGTCGGGGCCGACGCCGAACTTTTCCCTCACCTCGTCCGGGCCGATCGGCTTGCCCTTGATCGGGTCCAGCATCTGCACGCCATCGCCCACCAGTTGCATCAGATCCTTGTCGCTGCTGATGATGGTGACCGAACCGCCGGCATCCCGCGCCTTGCAGGCCAGCGCGGCGATGATGTCGTCGGCCTCGTAGCCTTCGGTCTCGATGCAGGCGATGTTGAAGGCGCGGGTGGCGTCACGGGTCAGCGGGAATTGCGGGCGCAGATCCTCGGGCGGATCGGGGCGGTTGGCCTTGTAGGCGTTGTAAATCTCGTTGCGGAAGGTCTTGGCGGAATGGTCGAAGATCACCGCCGCATGGGTTGGCGCATCGCTGCCATGTTCGTCGGTGACGTATTTCCACAGCATGTTGCAGAACCCCGCGACCGCGCCCACCGGCAGCCCGTCCGACTTGCGCGTCAGCGGCGGCAGCGCGTGATAGGCGCGGAAGATGAAGGCCGATCCGTCGATCAGATGAAGATTGCAGCCCTTGCCGAAAGCGGGCGCGTCCGAGGTCATGGCGGCATTCCTTTCGCGACAGTCGCGGCACCGTTCTGGCAGAAAGCCGGGCCGGGCGCAAAGGGGCGATCAGGCCGGCAGCCGCATCAGCAGGGCCTGCCCCGACCAGGCCCAGCCATAGCGCCCGCGCCCCTCCTCGACAAAGCCCAGACGGCGATAGAACCGCAATGCATCCGCGTTCCGGCCGCGCACCTCGGCCCGCAGGCCGGGGCGGGCCTGCCTGCCCGCCTCGGCCAGAGCGGCGCGGATCAGCGCGCGGCCCACCCCCTCGCCACGCGGCAGCGCCACGATACCGTCGATCACCAGCGCGGCGGTGGCGGGCGCGTCACGGTAGAACAGGCCGCCCCACCACGGCGCCCGGCGCAGGAAACCGCCCCCCGCATCGCGAAAGCCGGCCACGCCGACGACACGGCCGGTGGCGTTCAACGCAACGATTCCATGTCTCGCACAGACGCTGCGCGCCGTCAGCGCCGCGCGCGGACATGCGAAGTGGCGCCCCCACAGGGCGGCTGCCGCCGGCAGATGCGCCGCGGAAATCGGGCTTTCGAGGGTCACGGGTCGGTCTTGCGTCCGGTTGCGCGTCATGCAAGCAAGGTGGCGCGAACCGTCCGTGAATGAAAGTGCCATGGCACCTTTTCCCGCCCCAGGGCCGGCCCGCGGTGGCGGGGCCGGCAAAGCGCCGCCCCGGGCGCCGGCCGAGATTCGCGCGCTGGCCCGCAGCCCGCGCGCATCCTTCTTGCATGGCATGATCGCCACGACGCCGTTTCTCATCGTGGTCGTGCCCTTCGCGCTGCTTTTCGGGGTCATGTCGCAAGAGGCGGGGATGGATCTGGCGCAGACCATGGGCTTTTCGATCCTGGTCTTCGCGGGCGCCTCGCAATTCACCGCGGTCCAGTTGATCAGCGACCAGGCGCCCGCGCTGCTGGTGATCCTGTCGGGACTGGCGGTCAATCTGCGCATGGCGATGTATTCGGCCTCGCTGGTGCCATGGCTGCGCGGGGCTTCGGCCGGCAAGAAGGTGCTGATCGCCTATCTGCTGATCGATCAAAGCTTTGCCCTGTCCTTGCAGCACTACGAACGCCATCCCCGGCTGACGCTGCCGCAGCGTCTGGCCTATTTCTTCGGCAGCGCGACCCTGCTGTGCCTGCCCTGGAGCCTTGCGACATGGGCCGGCGCCACGCTGGGCCGCGCCATCCCGGATGACATCGCGCTGGATTTTGCCATGCCGATCACCTTTCTGGCCATGATCGCGCCGATGCTGCGCACGCCCGCGCATCTGGCGGCCTGCGGGGTGGCGATCGTGCTGGCGCTGGTCTTCGCGGGCCTGCCCTCGGGGCTGGGGCTGATGATCGCGGCCCTCGCAGGCATGGCGACCGGCGCGCTGGTCGAGACGGTCATGGAACGCGGAAAGGCGACCCAGGGATGAGCCCGGTCACCTCGGACCTGTCCATCTGGATCGTGATCCTGGCGCTCGGGATCGGGACATTCCTGATCCGCTGGTCCTTTCTCGCGACGCTGGGCGACCGCGATCTGCCGCCCATCGTCATCCGGATGCTGCGCTATACCGCCGTCGCGGTTCTGCCCGCGCTGGTCGCGCCGCTGGTGATGTGGCCCGCCGCGACCGGGGGCCAGCCCGAACCCGCCCGCCTGTCCGCCGCCGCGGTCACGATCGCCGTCGGCGTGCTGACGAAGAACGTGATCCTTTCGATCGTGGCAGGCGCGACGGTGCTGTTCGCGATGCTTTACGTTCTGGGATAGCCGGTAAGCACGCCGTTCTTCTGGCGGATCAGGACGTCATGGTTGTTGGCCGGGTCGCCGTCCTGGAATTTCTGCGACTGCACGCCCGGCAGGGTCAGGAACCAGTTGCGCAGCCTGATCGGCGAGAAACCGAAGGGCGCGCCTTCGAATCCCGGGACGCCGCGCAGCACGGCGCTGGTTTCGATCGCGCAGAACGCCTTGTTCGCGGCGCCGTTCTCCTCGGCCCGGCGAATCGCCAGGTCGGCGACCTCGCGGCTGACCGGAACCGTGTCCTGAGCGACCCAGAACGTGCTGCGGGCGTGATAATCGATATAGAACCGCTTGAAATTGTCGGTAATTCCATAAAGCACGTCATACCGTTCGGGGATCTGCGGATGGCTCCAGCTGCCGGCCGGATCATAGATCACCCGCTGGCTGCCATTGATCATCAGTGCCGAATGCCCGCCCTGGCCGCGCGGAATCCCGATCACGGTGAACAGCGCGATCGAAGGCGGCTCGGGCGAGACGTAGCGGGCAGCGCGCACCCGCTCGTCGCTGGCCCAGATGTTGTCGGCGCCGCAGGCTGTCAGAAGGGCCGGCAGCGAGGCCGCCAGGAAGACACGTCTTTTCATGGGGATTGGTTCCGAATGGTTCAGGCGTTGGTCAGCGCCATGAAGATCAGGGCGAGCAGCGACAGGATCACCACCCAGGTCGCGAAACGGATGAACCCGTGGAAGGTCGCCTGCTGCTGGCTGATATCCATCGAGCCGTGCTTGTGATCCTGATTGTCGTGTTCGCTCGCCATGTTCCCTGCTCTCCGCGATCTTTCCTGGTCCTGTCCTGCCATAGCGGATGCCCGCCGTCCTGTCACGCCCCCCAAAGGGTCGCACCCTGCCTTGTGCCGACGGCCCGGATCGCGCCCGATCGCCGCAGATGGTTCACATGCGCCACCGCCTCGACCAGCGCCAGCCCGTATTCCGCCGGACCGATGCGGCGCTTGAACAGGATGTCGAAACACTCGACCGCGCTGCGCGGCCTTTCTGCCAGCGCCTCGCGCATCCGCCGCAACGCGCCGTGATGGTTGTCGATCAATTGCCGCAGCCGGTCGGGCAGCCCGGTGAAGGGCAGCTTGTGGCCGGGCAGGACCAGGTGACCGGGCCGCGCCAGACCGGCCAGCCGGGTGCAGCTTTCCAGCCATTCGCCGACGGGATCGGCCTCGGGCTGGGTCGGATAGACGCCGAGATTGGGCGAGATCGAGGGCAGAAGCTGGTCGCCCCCGATCACCAGATCGTCATCCAGCGACCAGAGGGTCGCATGGCAGGGCGCATGGCCATGGCCCATCGCAACCCGCCAGCGCCGCCCGCCCACCGCGATCTCGTCTCCCTCGGCGATGCGCGTGAACCCGAGGGGCAGCGGATGGACGACATCGGCCGAGTTATAGGGCCGCTGCGCCGCGCGTTCGGCCAGCATCGCGGGCGGCATTCCGGCGCGGCGCCAAAAATCCAGCGCCTGCGGGCTGGGCCGTTCCTGCACGTCCAGTTGCAGCATCCGCGCCATCAGCCAGGCAGTGCGGCTGATGGCCAGTTCGGCGCCGTCGCGATCCATGAACCAGCCTGCCAGCCCGATATGATCCGGATGGTGATGCGTCCCGACCACCCGGTTGATCCGCCGCCCCGCCAGCGGACCAGCCCGCAGCACGTCCCAGATCGCGCGGCCGCGACCGGTGTCGAAGCCGGTATCGACAATCGTCCAGCCATCGCCGTCGTCCAGCGCATAGACATTGACGTGATCCAGCGCCATCGGCAGCGGCAGCCGCATCCACAGGATGCCCGGCGCGACCTCGACCGCCATGCCCTCCGCCGGGGGCTCCTGCCAGGGATAGTGGATCACGCGCCGAAATCGCCGGCAAGCGCCGCATCGCTGATCGCCGAGAGGTCGTCCAGCCCGGCCAGCGCCTCGGCCAGATCGCCCGAGTTGCGCGGCAGCACGCGGGCCATGAAGATCCGCGCCAGTGCCAGATGCGCCCCACCACCCGCCTGCGCCGCCCGCAGGTGATAGCACCCGCCCAGAACCCGCGCGAAGGCCGTCAGATAGGGCACGGCCCCTGCGAACCGGTCCGGCAGATCGCGGTCCAGCAGCGTCTGCGTCGCCTCGCGCAGGGTTTCGGCCGCCTGCCACAGGTCATTGGCCAGTCGCGGATGATCGGCCTGCGCCGATTTGGCGCAATCCAGCACCTCGTCCAGCAGGCGCATCGCCGCCTCGCCCTCGTCCGACAGCTTGCGCCCGAC
>NZ_DHXG01000086.1:31146-53569 GCF_002413585.1 Paracoccus sp. UBA5162 | reverse complement strand
GCGGAAATTGCACGGAAGGAAGGATGGTACCGCCTCCCCGGCTTGAACGGGGGACCTCTGGATCCACAATCCAGCGCTCTGACCAACTGAGCTAAGGCGGCACGGGACTGGTCTGTAAACCCGGCCGCTGCGGGTTGCAAGCCCGACTTGCCGCGAATTGCGCGGCGCGCTACAGAATGTCAGCCAAGCGCGAGGAACCGTTTCCGTGAGCATCAACAGCCAAAGCACCATCGCCGCCAATCTTCAGGTCGGTCCAACCGATCAGGGCATGGTCCGGATCTATCTTGAAGCCGAGGGCCTGGATCTGCCGCTGGATTTCGATCCCGACGAGGCAACCGAGATTGCCGAGGAACTGCTTGCGGCCGCCGAAGCCGCGCGCAGCATGGGCCGCAAGGGCGGCAAGCCCCGCCGCTGACCCCTTTCGCCATCGGCAGCGGCATGGCCTCCGGCTCATGCGGTTCCGAAGCCGCTATCCCTGCCGGGAAACGCCGGACGCGCGGCGGGATCGTCATCCATCGCAGGCATTGAAACCGCGCACCCAGACCTTTCCTGTCCGATCGGGACAATCATCAACGGCCGCCCGTGAGGCGGCCGTCCCGATGCGTCTTGCGCAAGCGACGCCTAGTTGCCCCCAGACAATCCCGGCGGCGGGCTGCCGAAACCACCACCCAGACCGCCGCCAGGGCTGTCCTGGCCGGCCCCGGTCTGTCCGGTATTCGCGTCCGGGACCGGGTCGGGCGTCGGCGTTCCGGTGCCGCCCGGGGACGCGCCGAAATTCGGCGGGCCGCCGAGGCCCCCGCCCAGGCCGCCGCCCGGTTGACCGGATCCGCTGCCCGCGCCGGGCGATCCGCCGCCGAACGGTGATCCGCCCAGCCCGCCGAGACTGCCGAAACCACCGCCGGAATCGACCCCGCCGAAACCGCCCGAGGGGATCTCGATCTTGATGTTCGAGGTGTCCACCGGGGCGCCCTTGTAATGCATGACAAGCTGCGGAAAGGTGATCACCACCGCGATCATCACGATCTGGATGAAGACGAAAGGCACCGCGCCCCAATAGATCTGGCTGGTCTTGACCGGTTCCATCCGCAGTCCCGTCACCCGGTCCAGATAGGGCGCCTTGGGGGCGACCGATCGCAGGTAGAACAGCGCGAAACCGAAGGGCGGGTGCATGAAGCTGGTCTGCATGTTGACGCCCAGGATCACGCCGAACCAGATCAGGTCGATGCCAAGACTTTCGGCCGCGGGGGCCAGCAGCGGCACGATGATGAAGGCCAGTTCGAAGAAATCCAGAAAGAACGCCAGGATGAAGACCAGGAACGAGACGGCGATCAGAAAGCCGTATTCGCCGCCCGGCAACGAGGTCAGCAGTTCCTCGACCCACAGATGGCCGTTGACACCGTAGAAGGTCAGCGAAAAGACCCGGGCGCCGATCAGGATGAACATGACGAAGGCCGACAGCCGCGTGGTCGAGGCCAGCGCGGCGCTGATCACGCCCAGGCTCAGCCGGCGCTTGGCCCCGGCCAGGATCAGCGCGCCCACCGCCCCCATGGCCCCGCCCTCGGTCGGGGTGGCGACGCCCAGGAAGATGGTGCCGAGAACCAGGAAGATCAGCGCCAGCGGCGGGATCAGCACGATGATGACCTGCTGGGCCAGCCGCGACATCAGCCCGATCTTCAGCGTCTTGTCGATCACCGCGACGACATAGACGACGATCACCGCCAGCGCCGCCGCCAGGATGTCGGCGTCGTTGCCCTGCGTCGGATACAGCCATTTCCAGGACAGCCAGAAGACCGCGACCGTTCCCGCCAGCGCAACCAGCAGCGACATGACGCCCGAGCCCAGCGTCCGCGCCTCTTTCGGCAGCGCGGGAACCGAATGCGGGCGGATGATCGACATCACGAAGACATAGCCCAGGTAGATGCCGGTCAGCACCAGGCCGGGGATCAGCGCGCCCTTGTACATGTCGCCCACCGAACGGCCCAGCTGGTCGGCCAGGATGATCAGGACCAGCGAGGGCGGGATGATCTGCGCCAACGTCCCCGAGGCCGCGATCGCCCCGGTCGCCACCCGGCGATCATAGCCATAGCGCAACATGATCGGCAGCGAGATCAGCCCCATCGCGATGACCGAGGCCGCGACGACGCCGGTCGTGGCCGCCAGCAGCGCGCCGACGATGATCACCGCATAGGCCAGACCGCCGCGCACGGGGCCGAACAGCTGGCCGATCGTGTCCAGCAGATCCTCGGCCATGCCGGATTTTTCCAGCACGATCCCCATGAAGGTGAAGAAGGGCACGGCCAGCAATGTCTCGTTGGCGACGACGCCTCCGAAGAATCGGTCGGGGATCGCCCGAAGCAGTGGCCATGACAGGTTGATGCTGCCGTTCGACAGCGGTGCAAGCTCGACCCCGATGACAAAGAACAACAGCCCGTTCGCGCCAAGCGCGAAGGCCACGGGATAGCCGATCAGCAAGAAGACGATCAGCGAGACGAACATGATCGGCGCCATGTTCTGCGCAATGAGTTCCATCATCCGCGGTCATCCTTGCGGCCCGAGCCGTCCTTCGGCAGGTCCGTCAGCGGATGGTCCGGATCCGCAAATCCGGCCTGGTCGATCAGGCCGGGGTCCATCTCCAGCGGCACGTGATGGCCGGCATCGGGGAAGGGATCGGGGATCACGCCGCGCATGACGGCGATCTTCTTGATGATCTCGGACAGACCCTGAAACAGCAACAGCACGAAACCCGCGAACAACAGCGACTTGGCCGGCCACAGGATCAGCCCGCCCGCGTTCATCGACACCTCGCCCGAGTTGATGCTGCGCAGGAGCCAGGGATACATGTAGTAAAGCGCGACCAGAACGACCGGCATCAGAAAGAAGATCGTGCCCAGAAGGTCGATCCAGTGCTGAACCCGCCGCGACCAGGCGCCATAGATGATGTCGATGCGGATATGTTCGTTTTCCAGCAGCGTATAGGCCGCCGCCAGCAGGAATGCGCCGCCATAGAGATACCATTGCAATTCCAGCCAGGCATTCGACGAAATGCTGAACATCTTGCGCACGACCGCGTTGGTCGCGCTGACGAAGATCGCCAGCAGGATCAGCCACGATGCACTGCGCCCGATCAGCGTGTTGACGCGGTCGATGCCGCGCGACAGGGCCAGTAGGCCGCCCATTGAACTATCCTCCCTCACATCGCCGCCGCAGGGGCGACGAGGCCGGTTTCTCCGACCGGTCTGCAGATCGGGTTCCATATGCGCGAAGGGCCCAAAGGGGTCAAGGATTTCAGAACAGGGCCGCGGGGGCAGTCATGGCAAAGCCGGTCATCATCGCGGTCTCGGTCAGGACGGAAACCGTTCCCAGCACGTCGCCGCTTTGCCCATTGATCAGGTTTTGGGCCCGCCGCATGGTCAGGCCCGCCGCCGCGGCGCCCAGGGCCAGCGCCGGGACCGCATCGCGGCCGGCCGGCAGCAGGGCGGCCAGGGCGATCAGCAATGCGGCGGCCAGCGCGCCGTGCCCCGGCCGCCCGGCTGCGCGGCCCAGCCCATCGGGACGCGCGGGCGGCAACATCCGCATCGCGACGACGATCGCGGCCCGCCCGCCCGCCGCCGAGGCAATCAGCGCCGCCGGGCCAAGCACGGCCAGCGCCGCAACCCGCAAAAGCGATGTCACGATCAGCGCCATCACGCCATAGCTGCCGATCCGCGAATCGCGCATGATCCGCAGACGGGCCTCGCGATCCCCACCGCCATGGGCATCGGCGAAATCGGCCAGTGCATCCTCGTGCAGCGCCCCGGTCAGGCAGACCGACAGCGCCAGCGACAGGCCGGCCGCCAGCAGCGGCGGCTGGACCAGAAGCAGCGGCACCGAGGCCAGCGCCCCGACCAGCGCGCCGGCCAGCGGAAAGGCCCATGCGCCGGCCCCCAGGGTCATGGGATGGCCCGGCAGCAGGCGTGCCAGCGGCAGGCGCGTCAGGAAGACCAGCGCCAGTACCAGCTGATGCAGCCTAGCCAATCCCGGCCTCGGAGAAGGTTGCCATGCCGTCATGGCAGGCCAGGGCACCGCGCAGCACCATCAGCGCCACCGCCGCGCCCGATCCCTCGCCCAGGCGCATGTCCAGCGACAGGATCGGACGCAGGCCAAGCGCGGCGATCAGGCGGCGGTGGCCCGGTTCGGCGCTTTCATGTCCACTCAGGCAATGGCTCAGCGCGTCCGGATCGTCACGGGTCAGCACCGCTGCGGCGGCCGTGCAGATGAACCCGTCCAGAATCACCGGCAGGCCCAGTTCACGCGCGCGCAGGATGGCGCCGCAAAGCGCCGCCTGTTCGCGTCCTCCGAACGCCGCCAATGCGTCGGCCGCCGTCATCGGATCGTGGCGGGCCAGCCCCGCGGTCACGGCACGCAGCTTGTTGGCGAGGATCTCGCCCTCGGCGCCGGTGCCGGGACCGACCCAATCCTCGGCCCGGCCGCCAAAGGTCCACGCGGCCAGCACCGCGGCGACGGTGGAATTGCCGATGCCCATCTCGCCCAGCAGCAGGACGTCGGCCTGCGAATCCACCGCATCGGCCCCCGCCTGCATCGCCGCGCGAACCTCGTCCGGCGTCATGGCCACGTTCTGGGTGAAATCAGCGGTCGGGCGGTCCAGTTCCAGGGCGACGACGGACAGATCGGCCCCGGCCACGCGACACAACTGGTTGATCGCCGCCCCGCCGGCGCTGAAATTGGCCACCATCAGCGCCGTCACCTCGGCCGGAAACGGGTTCACGTTCTGCGCGACCACCCCGTGATTGCCCGCAAAGACCAGCGCCTGCGCGCGTTCGAGGCGAGGCCTGGCCCGCCCCTGCCAGCCGGCCATGAACACGGCCAGATC
Organism: Paracoccus sp. UBA5162; assembly: GCF_002413585.1. Lineage (NCBI taxonomy): Bacteria > Pseudomonadati > Pseudomonadota > Alphaproteobacteria > Rhodobacterales > Paracoccaceae > Paracoccus > Paracoccus sp. UBA5162. The sequence goes on along the minus strand of NZ_DHXG01000086.1, from coordinate 48,699 downwards.
CTCAAGCCGGCCCAGCGAGCCCGGCGGTTTGGTCAGGCTGTTCTGCCTGTCGCGCGCCGCCTTGGCGGCGGTTTCGTCAAAGGATGTCATCCGGATTCTCCCGCGGGGGTTTCAGCCGCATCGGCTGGCCAGACACCGACAGCCAGACCTGGTCGGCGATCTGCGCCACCGCCTGATTCATCCAGCCATGCCGGTCCCGGAATTGCCGCGCCAGCGCGTTGCCGGGCACGATTCCCTGGCCCAGTTCGTTCGTGACCAGCACGACAGGACAGGTTTGCTGACGCAGCGTCATGCATAATGCGCCGATATCCGCCGAGCCCCTGCAATTGGCCAGCCACAGGGTCAGGCAATCGACCAGTCGCACCCCCTGCCCGTCGCTGCGATCCAGCGCGCCCGTCAGATCCAGCGGCTCTTCCAGGGTGATCCATCCGGTCCCGCGACGGCGTTGATGTTCCGCGATTCTGTGGGACATTTCATCGTCACCGACCTCGGCCGTGGCGATATAGATGCGGCTGCCGCCATGCCGCGCGGCCAGCCGTTCGGCCAGCGCCGACTTGCCCGAACGCGCGCCCCCCGTCACCAGCGTGATATGTCCCCGTTCGCTCATCGTCGCTATCTGTTTCACAGCATCGGGCGCAATGAAAGGCGCAGAACCGGCTTTACCCGCCTTTGGTTTCGACTAGTTTCTCGCCATTCAGGTGCAGATCAGACACCGACTCAACTTGGAGGCATATCCATGATGAAACTCTTCACCACCACCGCGCTGCTGGCGGCCCTGGCGATGCCAGCCCTCGCCGTCCAGCCCGCCGAGGGCGAGAAGCTGGCCCAGAACCAGACCTATACCTACTGGCTGCTGGACGCGATCAAGTCGCTGGACCCGGCGAAGAACACGGACGTCGAGGGTTCGGACGTGTTGCGGTCCCTGTTCGAGGGATTGATGAACGAGGACGCGAAGGGCGCGATGATCCCCGGCGTCGCCGAAAGCTTCGAGGAAAGCGACGACAAGCTGACCTATACCTTCCGTCTGCGCGACGCCAAATGGTCGAACGGCGATCCGGTCACGGCGGGCGATTTCGTCTATGCCTGGCGGCGTGTGGTCGACCCCGAGACGGCCTCGGAATATGCGTGGTTCATGGAACTGATGAACATCGTCAACGCGACCGAGATCGTGAAGGGCGAAAAGAGCCCCGAAGAACTGGGGGTCAAGGCCATCGACGACAAGACGCTGGAGGTGACGCTGACCACGCCGACACCCTATTTCATCAAGACCCTGTCCCACGCCACCACCTATCCGGTGCCGCAGAAGGTGATCGAGGCCGAGGGCGACAACTGGACCCAGCCCGGCAAGCTGGTCGGCAACGGCGCCTTCGTGCTGGAAAGCCACAATCTGGGCGTCGATATCACGCTGAAGAAGAACCCGGATTACTGGGATGCCGAGAATGTCCTGATGGAAACCGTCAAGGGCGTCACCGTCAACGACAACAACGTTGCCCTGACCCGCTATCAGGCCGGCGAACTGGACCGCGTGCAGATCCCGGCCGGGCAATACCCGCGTCTGAAGCAGGAATATCCCGATCAGGCCACCTCGATCCCCTATGCCTGTTCCTATGCCTATATCTACAATGTCTCGGAGAAGGGGCCCGAGGCGTTGAAGGATGTGCGGGTGCGCAGGGCCCTGTCGCTGGCCATCAACCGCGACATCATCGTCGACAACGTGCTGCAAGGCGGTCAGAGGCCGGCGACGACCTGGACGCATTGGGCGATCGAGGGCTTCGAGCAGCCGGAGACCGAACTGGCCACGCTGAGTCAGCAGGAAAAGACCGCCAAGGCCAAGGAATTGCTGGCCGAGGCCGGCTACGGTCCCGACAATCCGCTGAACCTGACACTGCAATACAACACCGACGAGAGCCACAAGAAGCTGGCCATCGCCGTGCAGCAGTTCTGGAAGCCGCTGGGCGTCAACGTCACCCTGAACAATGTCGAATGGAAGGTTCACACCGACCGCCTGCAGAATCAGGATTTCGACGTGGCCCGCTATGCCTGGTGCGGCGATTACAACGAAGCCTCGACCTTTCTCGACTGGTTCCGCACCGACGGCTACAACAGCGGCAAATGGTCGAACGCCGAATACGACAAGCTGATGGCCGATTCGAAGACCGCCGAGGATACCACGCCGCTTTACAAGCGGGCCGAGGAAATCCTGGCCGAAGAGGTGCCGGCGGCCTTTGTCTATCACTATGCCAAGGTGGACATGATCAGCCCAAGGATCAAAGGACTGCCCACCGAAAACGTGCTGAACACCTGGTACGCCAAGGATCTGTATCGTCTGGCCGATTGAGGCCGGCCGATCCGCCCTCTTGCCGGAAGGGGTTGCCCCCTTCCGGTATTCAGTCATAGAACCTGACCCATCTTCCGCAGGGAGGCCGAGCCGATGTTCGCCTACATCATGCGGCGACTGGCGGTGGCGATACCGACGCTGCTTTTGCTGATCGTCTTTTCCTTCGTCCTGATGCACATGGCGCCGGGTGGTCCCTTCACCCAGGAACGCGCGCTGCCGCCGCAGGTCATCGCCAATCTGAATGCCAAATACGGGCTGGATCAGCCTCTGTGGCGGCAGATCGCCAGCTATCTCTGGGGCATCGTCGCGAATTTCGATTTCGGGCCCAGCTTCGTCTATCCCGATCGCACGGTGAACCAGCTGATCGCGGCCGGTTTTCCGGTCACGCTGACCTATGGCACACTGTCCTTCATCGCCGCGGTGGTGGTCGGCGTCGGTCTGGGCGTGGTCGCCGCGATCTGGCACAACGGTTTTCTGGATTATCTGGCCGTCGGCATCTCGATCGGGGCCCAGGTTCTGCCGAATTTCGTGATGGCACCGATCCTGGTTCTGGTCTTCACGCTGTGGTACAGGATGCTGCCCGGCGGCGGATGGAGCTTCGAGGATCCCAGCTACTGGATCATGCCGGTGATCGCGCTTGGCACCAGCTACATGGCCTCGATCGCGCGGATCACCCGGTCCTCGATGCTCGAGGTGCTGGGCTCGAATCATATCCGCACCGCCCGCGCCAAGGGAATGCCCGAACATCGCGTCATCCTGCGCCACGCGCTGAAGCCCGCGCTGCTGCCCGTCATCAGCTATCTGGGACCGGTCTTCGTGTCGATGATCACCGGATCGGTGGTGATCGATGTCTATTTCTCGACCGGCGGCATCGGCAAGGCCTTCGTCGATTCGGCGCTGAACCGCGACTACGCGGTGATGATGGGGGTCACGATCCTGGTCGGGGCGCTGACCATTCTTTTCAACCTTGTCGTCGATATCCTCTATGCGTGGATCGACCCGAAGATCCGGTACTGAGCCATGGTCATCGAAGAACGCAAGATGCAATCGCTGGCCGCCCGCCTGTCGCAGGACGAGGTTCGCGGCCGCAGCCCCTGGGCCGACGCGCGCAAGCGGTTCGTTCGCAACAAGGCGGCGATGGCCGGGTTGATCATCCTGATCCTGGTCGGGCTTTTCGCGCTGCTGGGCGAATATGTCGCCGCCTGGTCGAATGACGAGCTGGACTTTACCGTCATGGGCCAGGTGGCGCAGATGGGCATGCCCTCGTTGCAGAACGGACATTATTTCGGCACCGACGATCTGGGCCGCGACCTGTTCGCGCGCACCGTTCAGGGCACGCAGATTTCGCTGATGGTCGGCATCGTCGGCGCCGCGATCGCGGTTGTCGTCGGCACGCTTTACGGCGCGACGGCGGGCTATGTGGGCGGGCGCACCGACCAGTTCATGATGCGCGCCGTCGATATCCTGATGTCGATCCCCTACATGTTCGTGCTGATCCTGCTGCTGGTGATGTTCGGCCGGTCGATGTCGATGCTGTTTCTGGGCATCGGGCTGATCTCGTGGCTGGACATGTCGCGCATCGTGCGCGGCCAGACGCTGAGCCTGAAGAACCGCGAATTCATCGAGGCCGCCCGCGCCATCGGCGTTCCCGCATGGAAGATCGTCCTGCGCCATGTCGTGCCGAACCTGCTGGGCGTGGTCGCGGTCTATGCCACGCTGCTGGTGCCGCTGATGATCCTGACCGAAAGCTTCATCAGCTTCCTGGGGCTTGGCGTGCAGGAACCGCTGACCTCGTGGGGGGCGCTGATCTCCGAAGGTGCGGGCACGATGAATTACGGCACATTGTGGCAGTTGGCCTTTCCGCTTTTCTTCTTTGTCATCACGCTGTTCGGCTTCTTCTTCGTGGGCGACGGCCTGCGCGACGCCCTTGACCCGAAGGATCGCTGAGATGGCCCTGCTGGAACTGCATGACCTGTCCGTCCGCTTCGCCACCAATGATGGCGAGGTCCAGGCGGTCAACGAGGTCAGCCTGTCCATCGATGCGGGCGAAACGCTGGGCATCGTCGGGGAATCCGGCTCGGGAAAGTCGCAATTGTCCTTTGCAGTCATGGGATTGCTGGCGCGCAACGGACGGGCGTCGGGCCGCGTCGTCTTCGACGGGCAGGACATCCTGAACGCGCGGGCGAAGGTGCTGAACCACATCCGGGCGGAAAAGATCGCGATGATCTTTCAGGATCCGATGACCTCGCTGAACCCCTATATGCGGGTGGCCGACCAGATGGCCGAGGTGCTGATGCTGCACAAGGGCATGGGCAAGCGGCAAGCGGTGGCTGAAGCCGTGCAGATGCTGGACGCCGTGCGGATCCCCGACGCCAAGGGCCGCGTCCGGCTGTATCCGCATGAATTCAGCGGCGGAATGCGGCAGCGCGTGATGATCGCGATGGCGCTGCTGTGCCGGCCGCAACTGCTGATCGCGGACGAACCGACGACGGCGCTGGACGTGACCGTGCAGGCGCAGATCATGACCCTGCTGGCCGATCTGCAACGCGAATTCGGCATGGCGATGGTCCTGATCACCCATGATCTGGGCGTCGTCGCCGGTTCATGCGAACGTGTCGCGGTCATGTATGGTGGCCGGATCCGCGAAACCGGACCGGTGGGGCCGCTGTTTCACGACCCCGCCCATCCCTATACGCAGGGGCTGCTGGCGGCGATCCCGAGGATCGACCAGCAGGGCGACACGCTGTCGGTCATTCCCGGCGCGCCGCCCAACATGACGCATCCGCCCGCCGGTTGCGCCTTCGAGCCGCGCTGCCCCTATCGGCGCGCGGACTGCGCCAGCCTGCGCCCACCGCTGGAAGATTTCGCGCCGGCCCGCGCAAGGGCCTGTTTCGCGCCGCTGGCCGATGTTCGGGCGCATCGCCACAACGCCCGGCTGGACGATCTGGAAACCGGCACGCGCGCGCCCTCTCGCGACGAACCGGTGCCGAGGGCCGCGCTGGCGGGCGCGGGCATGGCCGGAACCCCCAGCAAGGTGGATGAATGATGACCCGACCCCTGCTCGATGTGCACGACCTGCGCGTGACCTTCCGGATCCGGCGCGAGGGTGCGATGCCCTGGGCCGCGCCCCTGCCGCTTCATGCCGTCAGCGGCGTCGATTTCACGCTGGATCCCGGCGAGACCCTGGGCGTCGTGGGTGAATCGGGTTGTGGCAAATCCACCCTGGCCCGCGCGCTGATCGGTCTGGTCCCGGCCGCGGGTCGGGCCGAATGGATCGACGGGCGCGACCTGATCGGCCTGTCGCCGCGCCAGATGATGACCTATCGCAGCGATATCCAGATGGTGTTCCAGGATCCGCTGGCCAGCCTGAACCCGCGCATGACCGTGGGCCAGATCATCGCCGAGCCGCTGAAAACCCATCGCCCCGGCCTGAAATCGGCCGAGGTGAAGGAACGGGTCAAGGCGATGATGGAAAAGGTCGGGCTGCTGCCCAATCAGATCAACCGCTATCCGCATGAATTCAGCGGCGGGCAATGCCAGCGGATCGGCATCGCCCGCGCCCTGATCGTCGAGCCGAAGCTGATCATCTGCGACGAACCGGTCTCGGCGCTGGACGTCTCGATCCAGGCGCAGGTGATCAACCTGCTGATCCGGTTGCAGCGCGAACTGGGCCTGGCGCTGATCTTCATTGCCCATGACCTGTCGGTGGTGAAGCATATCAGCGACCGGGTGATGGTGCTGTATCTGGGCAAGGTGATGGAGATCGGCACGACCGACGATCTGTTCGCCGACCCGCAGCACCCCTACACGCAGGCGCTGCTGTCGGCGGTGCCGGTTCCGGACCCGGATTACGACCCCGCCGCGACCGTCGTGCCGCTGGCAGGCGATTTGCCGTCACCGATGAGCCCGCCTTCCGGCTGCGTGTTCCGGACCCGATGCCCGCGCGCGCAGCCGGTCTGTGCCCGGCAGGTTCCCGCGCTTTTGGGCGACGCCCACCAGACCGCCTGCCATTTCCCCGGTCCGCTGAGCGACGAGGAAATCGCCCGCGCTCGTGCGGTCCGGGCGGCCTGACGTGGCCGCGCCCGCCGAGGCGCCCGGTTTTGCCGCGCGTTGGGCGGCGCTGAAGAACCTGCCGCCCTTCATGGCGATGGTCTGGCGCGCCAGCCCAGGCCTGACGCTGGCGATGATCCTGCTGCGGCTGGTGCGGGCGGTGCTGCCGGTCTCGATGCTGTGGATCGGCAAGCTGATCATCGACGAGGTGGTGCGCCTGGGCGCGCTGCAAACCCGCCCCGAGGGGGTCTCGGATTGGTGGCAATCGGGCCTTGCGGATTATCTGGGCCTGCTGATCGCGGCGGAACTGGGCCTTGCGCTGGCCTCGGACCTGATCGGGCGTCTGGTCGGCTACGCCGACAGCCTGTTGCAGGAAAGGCTGGTCATCTCTCTGTCGGTGCGGCTGATGGACCACGCCGCCGATCTGGACCTGGCCAGTTTCGAGGATGCCGGTTTTCAGGACCGGCTGGACCGCGCCCGCCGCCAGACCATGGGCCGTATCCCTCTGGTGGGCCAGATGATGCAGCAATTGCAGGACGGCGTGACGGTGGCCAGTTTCGGGGCGGGCCTGATCGCCTATAATCCCTGGCTGGTGATCCTGTTGGCGGTGGCGCTGATCCCGACGCTGATCGGACAGTTGCATTTCAACGCTATGCTTTACCAGATGAACTGGCGCCGCGCACCCGAACGGCGGGAACGCGATTATCTGCGGATGATCGGCGCGACCTCGGAATCGGCCAAGGAAGTCAAGATCTTCGGTCTCAACCGGTTCCTGCGCGACCGCTATCGGGAACTGGCCGAACGCTTCTATGCCGAGAACCGCGCCATCAATCGCCGCCAGCTTGCGGTCATGGCGGCGCTGACGGGCATCGGCACGCTGTTCTATTACGGCGCCTATCTGTGGATCATCGCCCGCACCCTGACCGGCGCCCTGTCGCTGGGCGACCTGACCTTCCTGTCGGGCAGCTTCCTGCGCCTGCGCGGCCTGATCGAGGGCTTGCTGACCTCGTTTTCCGACATGGCGGGACAGGCGCTGTATCTGGACGACCTCTACCGTTTCTTCGACGAGGTGCCCGCCATCGCATCCCCCGCGGATGCCCTGCCGGTTCCCCTGCCCATCCGGCACGGCATCACCTTCGAGGATGTCGGCTTCCGCTATCCGGGCGCGGAACGCTGGGCCGTGCGGCATCTGTCCTTTCACCTGCGCGCGGGCGAAACCGTGGCGCTGGTGGGCGAGAACGGCGCCGGCAAGACCACGATCGTCAAGCTGCTGTCCCGCCTTTACGATCCGGCCGAGGGCCGCATCCTGCTGGACGGTCGCGATCTGCGCGATTACGATCTGGACGCGCTGCGCGCCGCCATTGGCGTGATCTTCCAGGATTTCGTGCGCTACGCGATGTCCGCCGCCGACAACATCGCCACGGGCCGGATCGAGGCGCGCGCCGACCGCGACCGCATCCGGGCCGCCGCCGCCCGCGCCCTGGCCGATCAGGTGATCGCGAAACTGCCCGAAGGATACGACCAGATGGTCGGCAAGCGTTTCGCGCGCGGGCTGGATCTGTCGGGTGGCGAATGGCAGAAACTGGCCATCGCGCGGGCCTATATGCGCGACGCGCAGGTGCTGGTCCTGGACGAACCCACCGCAGCCCTGGACGCCCGCGCCGAATTCGAGGTGTTCCAGCGTTTCAAGGACCTGTCGCAGGGGCGGACGGCGCTGCTGATCTCGCACCGGTTCTCGTCGGTTCGGATGGCCGACCGGATCGCCGTCGTCGAGGATGGTCATGTCCTCGACGAGGGCACCCATGACGAACTGGTCGCCCGCGAAGGCCGCTATCGCGAATTGTTCGACCTTCAGGCGCAGGGCTATCGCTGAGGGCGCTAGAACAGGGTCTTCTGCTGGGGCGGCTGACGTTTTCTCGACGCTTTCTGCGGCGTGGCATCCGGGCGGACCGGAACGCGGCCATCGGTGAACTCCACCTCGAAACGGCCGCTCTGCCGCGCGTTCTCGGCCGAGGTGATCAGCCCCTCGGGTCCATGCACCACGGCAAAGCCGCGCTTCAGCGTCTGGGTATAGCCCAGCGTCTGCCGCGTCCGGTCCAGCGTTTCCAGCGCCGCCCACCGCGTCGCAGTCATGCGCGCCATCGTGGTGTCAAGCCGCGCCGACAGTTTGGCCAGCCGCTCGGTCTGATCGGCCACCGAGCGACGCGTCGTGGCGATCGTCCGGCCCAGTGAAGCGGTCAGACGTTCGGCCAGGGCCGCGATCCGGTCGCGGCGGCGTTCCAGCCTGCGCTCGCGCGCAACGTCCAGACGCACCCCCAACCGGTCGAGCCCGTGGCGCTTGGCCGCCGTGAACTGGCGCAGGGTCGCGGCGGGAATCGGGCGCGACTGCAACTGGTGCCGCCGGGCCCGGACCAGCCCGCGCAAGGCCGGGTCCAGCCGCGCGGCCCACAGGTCCAGCCGCTGTCGGGCCGGTTCGGTCAATGCGGCCGGCCGGCCCATCGCGCGGCCCAGATCACGCAGACGCTGGCGGGGACGCTCGATATGACCCTGCGCACAGCGCGTCAGCCGGGCCTGTGCCTCGGCCAGCCGCGCGGCAAGTTCCGCCAGCACCGGCACTGCGATTTCAGCCGCGGCGGTGGGTGTCGGCGCGCGCCGATCCGAGACGAAATCGATCAATGTGGTATCGGTTTCGTGGCCCACCGCGGAAATCAGCGGGATGCGGCTATCGGCGGCGGCGCGGACAACGGCCTCGTCGTTGAAGCCCCAAAGATCCTCGATGCTGCCGCCGCCCCGGGCGACGATCAGCAGGTCGGGACGCGGCACCGGTCCGGACTCGTCCAGCGCGTTGAAACCCCTGATCGCGGCGGTGACCTGCGGGGCGCAACCCTCGCCCTGCACGGCCACGGGCCAGATGATCACCCGGGTCGGAAAACGGTCGCGCAGCCGGTGCAGGATGTCTCGGATCACCGCGCCCGAGGGCGAGGTGACGACCCCGATCACCCGCGGCAGGAAAGGCAGCGCGCGCTTGCGGTCCTGATCGAACAGCCCTTCGGCCGCCAGCGCCTTGCGGCGTTTCTCCAGCATCGCCATCAGCGCGCCCGCGCCGGCCGGCTCGATCTGGTCAACGATCAGCTGGTATTTCGACTGGCCCGGAAAGGTGGTCATGCGACCCGTGGCCACGACCTCCATCCCCTCTTCGGGGCGCTGCGCCAGGCGGGCCGCCTGCCCCTTCCACGTCACCGCCGCCAGAACCGAGCGGTCATCCTTGAGGTCGAAATAAAGATGCCCCGATCCGGGACGCGACACGCGCCCGATCTCGCCGCGCACGCGGACCCGCCCGAACTGGTCCTCGATGCTGCGCTTGACCGCGCCCGACAGTTCCGAGACGGTGAATTCATGGGCGTTGCTGCCCGGCGCGTCTTCCAGCAGGTCCATTCGGCTTGTCCCCCTTCGCCGGCCACACTAGAACGCGCGCGAGACGGGCGAAAGGGCGGCAGATGAACATCCTGATCCTGGGCAGTGGCGGGCGTGAACATGCGCTGGCCTGGGCCATCCGGCAGAACCCTAAATGCGACCGGCTGATCGTCGCGCCGGGCAATGCAGGCATCGCGGCAATCGCGCGCTGCGCTGATCTGGACATCGTTTCCCGCGGCGACGTGCTGGCCTTCGCCGAGGAACACGCCATCGATTTCGTCGTCATAGGACCCGAGGCGCCCCTGGCCGCCGGCATCGCCGATGCGTTGCGCGAGGCCGGGTTTCTGGTTTTCGGCCCCTCGCAGGCGGCGGCGCGGCTGGAATCCTCGAAAGCCTTCACCAAGGAAATCTGCGATGCCAGCGGCGCACCCACCGCCGCCTGGGCCCGCTTCGGCAATGCGGCTGCCGCCCGCAACGACGTGACCCGCCGCGGCGCGCCGATCGTGGTCAAGGCCGACGGGCTGGCGGCGGGCAAGGGCGTCACCGTGGCCGAGACCGTCGATCAGGCGCATTCCGCCATCGATGCGATCTTCGATGGCGAATTCGGCGACACCTCGGTGGTGATCGAGGATTTCATGGAGGGCGAGGAAGCCAGCTTCTTCGTTCTCTGCGACGGCCGGGATTGCCTGGCCATGGGCACCGCACAGGATCACAAGCGCGTGGGCGAGGGCGATACCGGCCCGAATACCGGCGGCATGGGCGCCTACAGCCCGGCGCCCGTCCTGACCGAGTCATTGCAGGATCAGGTCATGACGCGGATCGTGCGCCCGACCATCGCGGAGATGGCCGCCCGCGGAACGCCGTTCCAGGGCATGCTCTACGCCGGGCTGATGATCGCCGGCGGCGAGGCGCGGCTGGTCGAATACAATGTCCGTTTCGGCGATCCGGAATGTCAGGCCCTGATGCTGCGGCTGGGCGCGCAGGCACTGGACCTGCTGCTCGCCTGTGCCGAGGGCCGGCTGGCCGAAACCCAGATCACCTGGGGCCACGATCACGCCATGACGGTGGTGATGGCCACGAAGGGTTATCCCGGCAGCTACGAAAAGGGAACTCCGATCAGGGGCCTGGATCGGTTGCCCGAAAGCAGTTTCGAGATGGTGTTCCATGCCGGAACCGCCGAACGCGACGGCCGGATCATCGCCACGGGCGGCCGCGTTCTGGCCTGCACCGGTCGCGGCGCGACCCTGGCAGAGGCTCATGACCGCGCCTACGCATTGGTTGATGCGATCGACTGGCCCGACGGCTTCTGCCGCCGCGACATCGGCTGGCGCGCCCTTTGATTTGCCTTGGTTGAAATATCCCGGGGGTGAATTGCCGCAAGGCAAGAGGGGGCAGCGCCCCCTGCCCGGCCCGCGGCTCAGCCGGTCGTGTACAATCCCTCATAGATCGGCAACAGCGTGTCCGTCTCGAACAGCGAACTGACCGAGGTGCCGTTCCAGATGTTCAGGATCGCCTGGGTGAACATCGGCGCGGTCGGCACGATGCGGATATTGGGTGCTTCCTTCACCGCCTTGGCTGGCTGGATCGAATCGGTGATGACCAGTGATTTCATCACCGACTTGCTGACCCGCTCGACCGCAGGGCCGGACAGGACGCCGTGACTGATATAGGCGTGAACCTCGGTCGCGCCGTTGTCGGTCAGCAATTGCGCCGCCTTGACCAGCGTCCCGGCCGTGTCGCAGATATCGTCGACGATGATGCAGGCCTTTCCCGCCACATCGCCGATCACCGTCATTTCGGCAATCTCGCCGGCCTTCTCGCGGCGCTTGTCCACGATCGACAGGGGCGCGCCGATCCGCTGGGCCAGTTCGCGCGCCCGCGCCACCCCGCCGACATCGGGCGAGACCACCATCAGGTCGTCCATCCGGTCCTTGAAATGATGCTGCACGTCCAGCGCAAAGACCGGCGCCGCATAGAGGTTGTCCACCGGAATGTCGAAAAAGCCCTGAATCTGGGCGGCGTGCAGATCCATCGTCAGAACGCGATCCACACCCGCCTCGGTCAGCAGGTTGGCGACCAGCTTGGCACTGATGGGGGTGCGGGCCTTGGCGCGGCGGTCCTGCCGCGCATAGCCGAAATAGGGAATCACCGCCGTGATCCGCGAGGCCGAAGACCGGCGCAGCGCGTCGGTCATGATCAGCAGTTCCATCAGGTTGTCATTGGCCGGATTCGAGGTCGGCTGGATGATATACATGTCCTCGCCGCGCACATTCTCGAACACCTCGACGAAGATTTCCTGATCGTTGAACCGTTCGATCCGGGCATCGCAGAGGCTGACATTCATGCCGCGATGCATCGACATGCGCCGGGCGATGGCGGCGGCGAGCGGCATGTTGGCATTGCCGGAAATCAGCTTCGGTTCGGTCATCACGGGCATGGAGGGGGCCTTTGGCATTTGCGTCCGATTGCACTGCCATTAGCACCGGGCTAGCCTGCGGGCAAACCGCGAAGGGAGGCCGTTATGGCTAACATCGATTATTATCTGGGGACCATCAGTCCGTTCTGCTATCTGGCGGGGACGCGGCTGGAGCGGATCGCCGAAAAACACGGCGCGACCGTCACCTACAAGCCCCTGGACCTGTTGCAATTGTTCGACCGCACGGGCGGGGTCCGGCCGGCCGAGCGTCATCCCAGCCGGCTGCAATACCGCGCCCAGGAACTGCCCCGCTGGGCTGAGCATCTGAACATGCCGTTCCACTTCAAACCCGCGCATTGGCCGGTGAACATGGCGCCATCCTCCTACGCGATCATCGCCGCGCAGCAGGCGTCGGCCTCGGGCGGTGGCGGCGATCTGGGTGGGCTGGTCCACGGCTTTACCCGCGCCGTCTGGGCCGAGGAACGCGACATCAGCGAGGATGCCGTGATCCGCGACATCCTTGTCGCGCACGGGTTCGATGCCGGGCTGGCCGATAGCGGTCTGTTCGTCGGCGCCGAGACCTATGGCCGCAATCTGGAACAGGCGGTCGAGGCCGGGGCCTTTGGCGCGCCCTTCTATGTCGTGCCCGAGACCGGGCAACGGTTCTGGGGACAGGACCGACTGGATTTCCTGGACCGGCATCTGGCCACGGCCGGATGAGCCGCATCCATCGCAGGCATTGGCCGGGTGACCCCGAACGCCCCGCCCTGGCGCTGCATTGCATGTTGGCCAGCGGCAGCTATTGGGGTCCGATCGCAGAAAGGCTGGCCGGCCATGTCGATCTGCAGGGCTTCGACATGCCCGGCCACGGGCGCAGCGGCGATTGGCGGCCCGGCCCGGGCGATCCGGACTACCATACCGCCGTCACCCGCATCGCCGCCAGCTTCATCACCCGGCCAGTGGATCTGATCGGCCACAGCATGGGCGCGGTCGCGGCCCTGCGCATCGCGGTCGCGGCCCCCGATGCGGTCCGCAGCCTGACCCTGATCGAGCCGGTGCTGTTCGCTGCCAGCCCGGATGATCCCGCGCAACGGGCCCGCGACGAGGATTTCGCCACGGCGATCCGGGAAGGCCGCGACGCGGATGCAACCCGCGCTTTCCTGCGGGCCTGGGGCGCGCAATCCTATGACGCCATGCCCGAAGCGGCACGGGTCCAGATGCGCAAGCGGATCAGGCTGATCGCGGGACTGGAGGCGGCGCAGTGGCATGACAGCGCCGGCATCCTGCGCGATGGCGCGCTGGAGGCGATCGACGCGCCGGTGCTGCTGATCTCGGGCGCGGAATCGCCACCGGTAATTCACGCCATTGCCGATGCGCTGGCCGGGCGCCTGCCCGATGTCGGCCGTGCCAATGTGCCGGGTGCCGGCCACATGCTGCCGATCACCCATCCCGACGAGGTGGCCGGCCTGATCGGCGTCAATCTGGATCGGGCCTGACATGCCGATCCGCACGTGTCCAGGGCGGCCGGACCGCGCTTCCGCTGTCTTCTGACGGTCCGCTACAGGTCGAAATCGTCCACGTGACGCAAGGGTCCGATGGCCAGCCAGTCGGCGCGGATCCGGGCCACGCGGGTATCGCCCCAGGTGCGGAACACGATGTCGAAACCGTCACGGCTGATCTTCTCGGCCGAGATGTCCGCGCGCTGGTTGCTGCCCTCGGCGATGTCCCACATCGAGATCGTCACCTGCACGACGGGCGGCGACAGGAATGACGCTTCAAAGCCGATCCGGTGGCGGACGACGCGCGGGCCCGCGCCCGACCACATTTCGCCGCCCTCCTCGAACGCCGAAAACAGCAGACGTGTGCCCTGTGCCACGCCGACAGCCGCATGGCTGATACGCTGCATCAACATCAACCCTCTTCACCACGCCCGCCCGATCAGCCTAGCCAAGCAAGCGGAGAAGGAAAAGCCCCGGTCTGCGACCGGGGCCCGTCTGTCTGGTTCGGACTGACAGCGCGGAGGCCGCCTAGTCGGGGATTGTCGACTGGTTCGGGTCCAGCCCGATATGGCTGCCCATCGCCTCCATGTCGGCCAGCAGCTTGACCGCGGCAGCCACCACTTCCTCGCCGACGCTGTCGCGCTTTTCCTCGACCGCCTTCTTCTTGCGATGCGCCTCGGACATCATCTCGTTGAAGACATCCTGCGTCATCTCCTCGCGCGGGTGGCCGCGTTCGGCCAGCAGACTGACGGATTCGCCATTGATCTCGGCAAAGCCGCCGGTCACGGCGAAATCGGTCTGCGCGCCATCCTCGGCCACGACCGAGACGATGCCCGGACGCAGCGTGACGATGGTGGGTGCGTGGCCGGGCATCGCGGTCAGATCGCCTTCGGTCCCCGGCAGGCGGACCTCGCGCACCGGAACGGAGACGAGCCTCCGCTCGGGCGAAACGAGATCGAACTGCATGTTATCGGCCATCCTGTCCCCTTACGCGGCTTCCGAGGCCAGACGCTCGGCCTTGGCTTTGACCTGATCGATATCGCCGACCATGTAGAAGGCGGCTTCGGGCAGATGATCGTATTCGCCGGCGACCACGGCCTTGAAGGATGCGATGGTCTTTTCCAGCGGCACCTGGACGCCGTCCGAGCCGGTAAAGACCTTGGCCACGTCGAAGGGCTGGGACAGGAAACGCTGGATCTTGCGGGCCCGGGCCACGGTCAGCTTGTCCTCTTCGGACAGTTCGTCCATGCCCAGGATCGCGATGATGTCCTGCAGCGACTTGTATTTCTGCAAGATGCCCTGCACGTCGCGGGCGACGGTATAGTGTTCCTCGCCCAGGATCTGCGGATCCATCAGGCGCGACGAGCTGTCCAGCGGATCCACGGCGGGGTAGATGCCCAGTTCGGAAATCGCGCGCGACAGGTTGGTCGTCGCGTCAAGGTGGGCGAAGGTCGTTGCCGGCGCCGGGTCGGTCAGGTCGTCGGCCGGAACATAGACCGCCTGGATCGAGGTGATCGAGCCGTTCTTCGTCGAGGTGATGCGTTCCTGCATCGCGCCCATGTCGGTCGCCAGCGTCGGCTGGTAGCCCACGGCCGAAGGGATACGACCCAGCAGTGCCGACACCTCGGAACCCGCCTGCGTGAAGCGGAAGATGTTGTCCACGAAGAACAGCACGTCCGTGCCCGAAGCGTCGCGGAACTGTTCGGCCAGCGTCAGGCCGGTCAGCGCAACACGCATCCGCGCGCCCGGAGGCTCGTTCATCTGGCCATAGACCAGCGCAACCTGCGATTCAGACAGGTTGTCCGGCTTGATGACGCCGGATTCGACCATCTCGTGATACAGATCGTTGCCCTCGCGGGTCCGTTCGCCGACGCCCGCGAACACCGAATAGCCCGAATGCACCTTGGCGATGTTGTTGATCAGTTCCATGATCAGAACCGTCTTGCCGACACCCGCGCCGCCGAACAGGCCGATCTTGCCGCCCTTGGAATAGGGCGCCAGCAGGTCGATGACCTTGATGCCGGTGACCAGAATCTCGGACGAGGTTGCCTGGCTGGCGAAATCGGGGGCGGGCTGGTGGATGGCGCGGGTTTCGGTGGCCTGGATGGCCTCGCCTTCATCGACGGGTTCGCCGATGACGTTGATGATCCGACCCAGCGTCGCGTCGCCGACCGGAACCGTGATCGGGCCGCCGGTATCGCTGACGTCCTGGCCGCGGACCAGACCTTCCGAGGCGTCCATGGCGATGGTGCGGACGGTGTTCTCGCCCAGATGCTGCGCGACTTCCAGCACCAGCCTCTTGCCGTTGTTGTCGGTTTCCAGCGCGTTCAGGATCGCCGGCAGGTGGTCCTCGAACTGCACGTCGACGACGGCGCCGATCACCTGAGTAATTTTACCTTTGGCCTCTGCCATGTCTCTACCCCTACGTATCAGAGCGCCTCGGCGCCCGAAATGATTTCGATCAGCTCCTTGGTGATCGCGGCCTGACGCGAGCGGTTATACTCGGTCGTCAGGCGGTCGATCATGTCGCCCGCATTGCGCGTGGCGTTGTCCATGGCGCTCATCCGGGCCCCCTGTTCGGAGGCCGAATTTTCCAGCAAGGCCGCGAAGATCTGCGTCGCGACGGACCGCGGCAGCAATTCGGCCAGGATGGCGTTCTCGCCGGGTTCGTAATCGTAAAGCGAGGAGGCGCCGCCCTCCTCGACTCCTTCGGGCATTTCGGCCGGGATCACCTGCCGCGCGGTCGGAACCTGTCGGATCACCGATTCGAAGCGGTTGTAGAAGATCGTGGCGACATCGTATTCGCCGGATTCGAACCGCTCCAGCACCTCATCGGCGATCTGGCGGGCATTCGCATAGCCGACGCGCTTGACGTCTGACAGATCGACATGGCTGACGATCTGCTTGCCGTAGTCGCGGCGCAACTGCTCGCGGCCCTTCTTGCCGACGGTCAGGATGGTGACTTCCTTGCCCTCGCCCCGCAGGCGGTCGGCATGTTGCCGCGCCAGCTTGACGATCGAGCTGTTGAAGCCGCCGGCCAGACCGCGTTCGGCGGTCATCACCACAAGCAGGTGCTTGCGGTCCGAACCGGTGCCCGACAGCAGCCGGGGCGCGGTGTCCGAACCCTTGGCATTCTCGGTCAGCCCCGCCATCACCGCCGCCATCCGGTCGGCATAGGGGCGCGCGGCCTCGGCCGCTTCCTGCGCGCGGCGCAGTTTCGCGGCGGCGACCATCTGCATCGCCTTGGTGATCTTCCGCGTGTTCTTGACGCTTCCGATCCGGTTCTTCAGATCCTTGAGACTGGGCATCTATTCCCCCTCTCAGGCGCGCGACGTGTTGTATTCGTCCAGCGCCGCCTTGATCGCATCTTCCAGATCACCCGCCACCTTGCGGTCGTTCTTGGTGATATCATCCAGCAGATCCGATTTCTGGTTGCGCAGGAACTGGATCAGCCCCTCTTCCCAAGCCACGACCTCGCGCACCGGCACCTTGTCGATATAGCCTTTGGTGCCGGCATAGATGACGATGACGATTTCGGCGTTGGTCAGCGGCCGGTATTGCGGCTGCTTCATCAGCTCGGTCAGCCGCGAGCCGCGATTCAGCAGACGCTGCGTCGCCGCATCCAGATCCGATCCGAACTGCGCGAAGGCGGCCATCTCGCGATACTGCGCCAGTTCCAGCTTGACCGGACCGGCGACCGATTTCATCGCCTTGGTCTGCGCGGACGACCCCACCCGGCTGACCGACAGGCCGGTATTCACCGCCGGGCGGATGCCCTGGAAGAACAGATCGGTTTCCAGGAAGATCTGGCCATCGGTGATCGAGATCACGTTGGT
>NZ_DHXG01000086.1:6459-30839 GCF_002413585.1 Paracoccus sp. UBA5162 | reverse complement strand
CGAGATCACGTTGGTCGGGATGAAGGCCGAAACGTCGCCGCCCTGGGTCTCGATGATCGGCAGCGCCGTCAGCGAACCGCCGCCATATTGCTCGTTCAGCTTGGCCGAGCGTTCCAGAAGGCGCGAATGCAGATAGAAGACGTCGCCCGGATAGGCTTCGCGGCCGGGCGGCCGGCGCAGCAGCAGCGACATCTGGCGATAGGCCACAGCCTGTTTGGACAGGTCGTCATAGATGATCAGCGCATCCATGCCGTTGTCGCGGAAATATTCGCCCATCGCGGTTGCCGAATAGGGCGCCAGGAACTGCATCGGCGCCGGATCCGAGGCGGTCGCCGCGACAACGATCGAATATTCCATCGCGCCGGTTTCTTCCAGCTTCTTCACCAGCTGGGCGACGGTCGAACGCTTCTGGCCGATGGCAACATAGACGCAATACAGCGTCTTCATGCCGTCGCCTTCGCGGCCGTTATAGTTCTTCTGGTTCAGGATCGCGTCCAGCGCCACGGCGGTCTTGCCGGTCTGCCGGTCGCCGATGATCAGCTCGCGCTGGCCACGGCCGATGGGAATCATCGCATCGACGGCCTTCAGGCCCGTGGCCATGGGTTCGTGCACCGATTTGCGCGGCATGATCCCCGGCGCCTTCACATCCGCAACCGCGCGGGCATCGGTCTCGATCGGGCCCTTGCCGTCGATCGGGTTGCCAAGGCCGTCCACCACGCGGCCCAGCAGCGCCTTGCCGACGGGAACGTCCACGATCGAGCGCGTGCGCTTGACGGTGTCGCCTTCCTTGATGTCGCGGTCGTCGCCGAAGATCACGACACCCACGTTGTCGGTCTCAAGGTTCAGCACCATGCCCCGGACACCGCCGGGAAACTCGACCATCTCGCCGGCCTGCACCTTGTCGAGGCCGTAAACGCGGGCGATGCCGTCACCGACCGACAGCACCTGGCCGACCTCGGCCACCTCGGCATCCTGACCGAAATTCTTGATCTGATCCTTGAGGATGGCCGAAATCTCGGCAGCCTGGATTCCCATTATCCGACCTCTTTCATAGCGTTCTGGAGGGAGGCGAGCTTCGAGCGGACCGACGAATCGACCATCTGCGAGCCCAGCTTGACAATCATGCCGCCGATGAGGCTTTCATCGACGCGAGTGTTCAGTTTCACGGTCTTGCCGGATTTTTCGGCCAGCGTGTCGCGCAGCCGTTTCTGCTGATCGTCGCTCAGCGCGACGGCGCTGGTGACATCGGCTGTAACCTCGCCGCGTTCGACGGCAATAAGCCGCTGCAACTGGCCCAGAAGCTGCGGCAGCACGAACAGGCGGCGGTTCTGCGCCATCAGTTTCAGCGTGTTCGACAGGGTCTTAGACAACCCCATCTTGTCGGCCAGCGCGGCGATCGCACGCGATTGCTGATCGCGGGTATAGATCGGAGAGGCGATCAGGTTGCGCAGATCGTCGCTGTCGTCCAGCGCGGCGATCAGGTCATCCGTCTGGCGGGCCAGATCGTCCAGCCCTCCATCGTCCTTCACGATGTCGAAGACGGCCTGCGCATAGCGTCCGGCGATGCTCTGGGACATGGATACAGAGTTGGCCACGGTCATCCTTCAGGTTTGCGCAAACCCCGCTGGCGGGCCGGGAAGGTTCCGGTCAGTCGCGGGGCGCGCGGGTCGCGGTGGTGCGGCTCTTGGGGCCGCCCATGAATCTGCGGTGTCTCTAGCAGGTGATTCCGTGGGCGGCAACCGCCAAGCACACGGTAATGAGAGTGTCGCGGCCCTGATTGCGGTGCCGGTCACCCCGACGCCAGGCACGCCGTCATGCGGTTCACGCGGGATCGGTCATCGCTGCGCGAAATCTCATGCCCCCGACTGCGGCGGGCTGTCGCATGGGCCGGCTCGCGGCAGCGACCGCCATGCACACGAGAACCATGGGCCATCGAGATCGCCTGCGGCGCGTCCTTGCCGGGGCCGCCCTCATCGCCGTCTTGCGATTCCGGCCCGCTGGACGCCGCCCCGTCGCGCCGTGCCCGCCCGTCCCGGCCGTGGCAGCCCGACGCCGTCCAGGATCTCGCGCGGGCCGGGAACCTGGATCGCCCGCCCCGGCCCGACGGGCGCGCGGGTCTGCTTGGCCAGTTCGATCAGCACCACACCGGCGATCAGAACCCGGCTGATCCTGGCCCCGGTGCGTTCCCACATCTGAGCGCTGCCCAGCCAGAAACGCCGGTCCGAGGGCGGAATATAGACCGCCGATCCATGCCAATGCGCCACGAACCCGGACTTGCGCGTCTGCGATTCGATCTGCCCGGCCGTATAGCTGCGGCCCAGCCCGAAGGGTGTGCCGTCCGACGCCGCCCAAAGCCCGGCCCGGTTCGGCACCATCACCATCATCCGCCCACCCGGCCCAAGCGCGCGCCAGGCTTCGTCCAGCAGCGCGGCGGGATGGTCGCTGGTCTCCAGTCCGTGCAGCATCACCAGCCGGTCGATGCTGCCGGTCTCGACCGGCCAGGCGGTCTCATCGCACAGCACGCTGTGGTTGGGCATCCCCGCGGGCCAACCCATCACACCCTGCGGCCCCGGCATCAGCGCCATCACCCGGCGCGCCCCGGCCAGATAGGGCCGAAGCATCGGCGCGGCGAAGCCAAAGCCAGCCACGGTCATCGCCGCGCAGCGTTCCGGCGGCCAGCGGTCCGTCAGCCGGTCGCGCAGGATCCGCTGCACCACCCGGCCCAGCGACCGTTGATAATAGAACCGGCGTAGATCGTTGATGTCGTGATGCATTGCGCCCCGGCCCGGCTTCGGTCACGCTGAGCACAGCACAGAGGAAGGGATTTGCCAATGCCGCTGGAACTGATCACCTTGCGCTGCCTGCGCGACAACTACGCCTATCTCGTCCATGGCGCCGCCGGCACCGCCCTGATCGACGCGCCCGAGGCGATGCCGGTGCTGACCGAGCTTGAGGCGCGCGGCTGGGGACTGGATGCCATCCTGCTGACTCATCATCACGACGATCACGTTCAGGCCGTGACCGAGATCGTGGCCCGGACCGGCGCCAGGGTCATCGGCCATGCTGCGGATGCCGGCCGCCTGCCGCCGCTGGATGTCCGTGCCACGCCGGGCGTGCCGCTGGAGATTCTGGGCGAACCGGTCGAGGTCATCGACGTTTCGGGTCACACGATCGGCCATGTCGCCTTCCACCTTCCGCAATCGAAACTGGCCTTCACCGCCGACAGCCTGATGGCACTTGGCTGTGGACGCCTGTTCGAGGGCGATGCGCCGACGATGTGGGACAGTCTGTCCCGGCTGAACGCCCTGCCGGGCGACACGCTGATCTGTTCGGGCCATGATTATTGCGCCGCGAACGGCGCCTTCGCATTGTCGGTCGATCCTGAAAACCAGGCGTTGAAGGATCGCCTGACCGCCGTGGACGAGGCCCGCCAGCCCTGTTCGCCCGCCACCCTTCAGGAAGAGCGCGCGACCAATCCGTTCCTGCGCGTCGATGCGCTGCGCGGGGGGCTGGGCATGCAGGGCGCTTCGGATTGCGAGGTCTTCGCGCGGCTGCGCAAGATGAAGGACGCGTTTTGAGCGGGCCGGAACCGAGGCGTGGCGGCGGGCGTCTTGTCTTGAAAAACGCACGCCGCGGCATCACATCTGCCTCACCCAAGGCAAAATCGCGGCATATTGGAGAAAAACCTCTTGATGCCGCGCAAAATCCACCAAAAATTAACTGCATCGTGACAGTCTGGGCAGGTGGGTCTTTCGATGCGCCCATACCGCCAGCCGACTGACAGGAGACGACCGTGCCAAGTTTCTCGACCTCCCTGGAACAGGCCATTCATCAAGCCCTCGCGCTGGCCAATGAACATCGCCACGAACTTGCAACGCTGGAACATCTGTTGCTGGCGCTGACCGAGGAACCCGAGGCGGTCAAGGTCATGCGGGCCTGCAACGTCGATCTGGAAGAACTGCGCAAGTTGCTGATCGACTTCATCGAGGATGATCTCTCGACGCTGATCACCGATATCGAAGGTTCCGAGGCGGTGCCGACCGCTGCCTTCCAGCGCGTGATCCAGCGCGCCGCGATTCATGTCCAGAGCTCGGGCCGGCAAGAGGTCACGGGTGCGAATGTGCTGGTGGCGATCTTCGCCGAACGCGAATCCAACGCGGCCTTCTTCT
Organism: Paracoccus sp. UBA5162; assembly: GCF_002413585.1. Classification (NCBI taxonomy): domain Bacteria; kingdom Pseudomonadati; phylum Pseudomonadota; class Alphaproteobacteria; order Rhodobacterales; family Paracoccaceae; genus Paracoccus; species Paracoccus sp. UBA5162. Next base: position 26,670 of record NZ_DHXG01000086.1, on the reverse strand, counting down.
TGCAGGAAATGGACATGACCCGTTACGACGCGGTCAACTTCATCGCCCATGGGGTCGCCAAGAACCCCTCGTTCAGCGAACCGCGCAAGGTCGCAGGCTCGGACGAGCCGGTCGAGCAGAAGCAGGCCGAAAAGGCACAGGAGGCCAGGGACGAAACGGCTCTGGCGAAATATTGCGTCGATCTGAACGCGAAATCGAAGAAGGGCGACGTCGATCCGCTGATCGGCCGCGAACCCGAGGTCGAACGTTGCATTCAGGTCCTGTGCCGGCGGCGCAAGAACAACCCGCTTCTGGTGGGCGATCCGGGCGTCGGCAAGACCGCCATCGCCGAGGGCCTGGCCAAGAAGATCATCGAGGGCCAGACGCCCGAGGTTCTGTCCGGCGCCACGATCTTCTCGCTCGATATGGGCGCGTTGCTGGCCGGCACCCGCTATCGCGGCGATTTCGAGGAAAGGCTGAAGGCCGTGGTCAAGGAACTGGAAGACCACGACGACGCCATCCTGTTCATCGACGAGATTCATACGGTGATCGGCGCCGGCGCAACCTCGGGCGGGGCGATGGATGCCTCGAATTTGCTGAAACCTGCTTTGGCGGGCGGCAAGCTGCGCTGCATGGGTTCGACCACCTACAAGGAATACCGCCAGCATTTCGAGAAGGACCGCGCGCTGTCGCGCCGGTTCCAGAAGATCGACGTGAACGAGCCCTCGGTGTCGGACGCCGTCAAGATCCTGATGGGGCTGAAGCCGCATTTCGAAAAGCATCACGAGTTGCGCTATACCAACGACGCGATCAGGTCTGCGGTCGAACTGGCCAGCCGCTATATCAATGACCGCAAGTTGCCCGACAGCGCCATCGACGTGATCGACGAGGCCGGCGCGGCGCAGCATCTGGTGGCCGAAAGCCGGCGGCGCAAGACCATCAGTCCCAAGGAGATCGAGGCCGTCGTGGCCAAGATAGCCCGCATCCCGCCGAAGAATGTCAGCAAGGACGATGCCGAGGTTCTGCGCGATCTGGAAACCACGCTGAAGCGGGTCGTCTTTGGCCAGGACGATGCCATCGGCGCGCTGTCCTCGGCCATCAAGCTGGCGCGGGCCGGCCTGCGCGAACCTGAAAAACCGATCGGCAACTACTTGTTTGCCGGGCCGACCGGCGTCGGCAAGACCGAGGTCGCCAAACAGCTTGCATCGATCCTGGGCGTCGAATTGCTGCGTTTCGACATGTCTGAATACATGGAGAAACACGCCGTCAGCCGCCTGATTGGCGCGCCGCCGGGTTATGTCGGTTTCGACCAGGGCGGGCTGCTGACCGACGGGGTCGACCAGCATCCGCATTCGGTGCTGCTGCTGGACGAAATCGAGAAGGCGCATCCGGATGTCTTCAACATCCTGTTGCAGGTGATGGATCATGGCAAGCTGACCGACCATAACGGTCGGCAGGTGGATTTCCGCAACGTGATCCTGATCATGACCTCGAATGCCGGTGCGGCGGACATGCAGAAGGCCGCCATCGGTTTTGGCCGCGACAAGCGCGAAGGCGAGGATACGGCGGCGATCGAGCGCACCTTCACGCCGGAATTCCGCAACCGTCTGGACGCCGTGATCAGCTTCGCGCCGCTGTCGCGCGAGGTCGTGGTCCATGTGGTCGAGAAGTTCGTGCTGCAACTGGAAGCGCAACTGATGGACCGCAACGTCCATATCGAACTGACCCCTGAGGCCGCCGACTGGCTGGCGGAAAAGGGCTATGACGATCAGATGGGCGCGCGTCCGCTGGGCCGGGTGATTCAGGAGAACATCAAGAAGCCTCTGGCCGAGGAATTGCTGTTCGGACGCCTGATGAAAGGTGGCGTGGTGCGGGTGAAGATCGAAGACGACAAGCCCGCCTTCGACATCACCGGTCCCGACGCGCCGCGAATCGGCAAATCGAGGACTCCGCTTTTGACGGCGGACTGACGCCAACCCTTGTTCTGACAGCCGACCAGACCGCCGGGCCATCGCCCGGCGGTTTTTTCGTTGCCGATCCCGGATGCCTGGGATGAACCTGCCCTGCCCCAGCCTCTGCGTCCGGGCGCGGCGCGACGGCCGGGCCCAGGGTCTGCGCAACGCGCGCGACGGTCTCAGTAAAGTCCGCCCGAGGACATGGTTCCGAAATCGGTGCTTCGCGGAATGACCTTGCGCTTGCCCGTCGAGGTGGTGATGGAGGTCGCGCCGCGCGAGCCTGATCCGGCCTCCCACGGCAGAACCGGCGTCGCATCACCAAATCCCGAAATCACCACCGGCGACAGCCAGTCGGGATCGGTGCCGTCGCGGAAATATTCGGCGATGACGTTGTCGCCCGAGGCAGAATCGGGCAGGCGCTGCCCGGTGAAGCGGTCGATCTTTACCCAGTATCCGCCGGGGGGAACCTTGAAATCGGTGCCGCCGAATTCCTTGATGGCCTGCCGCATGAAGGCATTGAAGACCGGCACGCACAGGGTTCCGCCAAAAGCGTTCGCGCCCAGCGTGCGGGGCTGGTCGTAACCCAGATAGCAGCCGGCGACGATGTTCGAGGAAAAGCCGATGAACCAGACGTCCTTGGCGTCGTTGGTCGTGCCGGTCTTGCCCGCGATCGGCACCGGCAGGTTCACCCCCTTGCCCGAGCCACGCTTGACCACGCCCTGCATCATCGAGGTCAGCTGATAGGCGGTAACCGCGTCCATCACCCTTTCGCGGTTCGATAAGATGACCGGCCCCTCTCCGGCGGGCCAGACTTCCCGGCTGCAGGTCTCGCAGACGCGCCGGTCATGGCGATAGATCGTGCGTCCGCGCCGGTCCTGAACCCGGTCCACCAGCGTCGGTTCGACCCGCTCGCCGCCATTGGCGAACATCGCATAGGCCGCGACCATGCGGAACAGCGTCGTCTCCTGCGCGCCAAGGGCATTGGCGAGAAAGGGCTTCAGCCGGTCATAGGCGCCGAACCGTTCGGCATATTCGGCGACGCGGTCCATGCCGATATCCTGGGCGATGCGGATCGTCATCAGGTTGCGCGATTGCTCGATCCCGGTCCGCATCGGCGACGGCCCGAAGTTTCGCCCGCCCGCGTTCTTGGGCTCCCACAGGCCCTCGGGCGTGTTCAGCGTGATCGGTTCGTCCAGAACGATGGTCGCGGGGGTGTAGTTGTTGTCCAGCGCGGCGGCATAGACGAATGGCTTGAAACTGGATCCCGGCTGCCGCATCGCCTGGGTCGCCCGGTTGAATACCGAAGATTGATAGGAAAATCCGCCCTGCATCGCCATGACCCGACCGGTATTGACATCCATCGCCATGAACCCGCCCTCGATCTCGGGCACCTGTCGCAGGGTCCAGCGGAGGAAGCTGCCGTCACTGTCCGAGACCATCGGCCTGACCAGCACCACATCGCCCACCGAAACCAGATCGCCCGCGACCTGCGCGCGCGGTCCCGGCCTGCCGCTGTCGCCATCCAGCTTGCGCGCCCATTGCACGTCCCTGGCAACGATCCAGTGGCCGTCCTGATTCTCCTCGATGCCCTCGATGCCGATCCGCGCGTCCGAGGCGCCCACCTCCAGCACGACGGCGGGCCGCCAGCCGGGAATGTCGCGCGGCACACGAGTGGCGAACAGCGCGCCGCGCCAGGTCGCCTCGTCCTGCAACTGATCCTCGGGGATGGTCTTGCCGGTGCCACGCCACAGGCCACGTCCGCGATCATATTGCTCCAGCGCCTCGCGCAGTGCCTCGGCGGCGGCGGCCTGCAGGTTGGGATCGACGGTGGCGCGGATGGTCAGACCTCCGCCGAAAAACTCGTCATAGCCGAATTCGCGGCTCAACTGGCGGCGAATCTCGTCGGTGAAATAGTCGCGCGTCGGCATTTGCTCGCGGAAATCGGGATAATCGCCGTTCTGCACCGATTTCAGCGGCAGCCTGGCCTCGGCCTGGTAGGTCGCCTCGTCGAGATAGCCGTTCTGCCACATCTCGCGCAGGACATAATTCCGGCGTTCGGTGACCCGGTCCTTCTGGCGCACGGGATGATAGCGGCCGGGTGCCTGCGGCAGCGCGGCCAGCATCGCCGCCTCATGCGGGGCCAGTTCGGTCAGCGACTTGTTGAAATAGACCTGCGCGGCCGCGGCGACGCCATAGCTGTTCTGGCCCAGATAGATCTCGTTCAGATAAAGTTCCAGGATCTTGTCCTTGGACAACGATCGTTCCAGCCGCGAGGCGAGGATCAGCTCCTTCACCTTCCTCTCGACGCTGCGGTCACTGGACAGCAGAAAATTCTTCATCACCTGCTGGGTGATGGTCGAGGCACCGCGCAACTCGCGTCCACCGGTGCGCGCGGCCTCGAATGCCGCTCCCACGATGCCGCGAATGTCGTAGCCGGGATGGACGTAGAAATTCTTGTCCTCGGCGCTGATGAACGCCTCCTTCACCAGAACCGGGATTTCCTCGACCGGCACGAAGATGCGCCGTTCCTCGGCGAATTCGTCGATCAGACGTCCCTCGCCGGAATAGATCCGGCTGATGGTCTTGGGGCTGTACTGGGCCAGCGTCTCGTAGCTGGGCAGATCGCGCGAATAGACCCAGAAAATGCCACCGACGGTCAGCGCCGCAAAGAAGCTCGCGGTCGTGATCCAGGAAAAGATCGCCCCGAAGAAGGACAGGATGGCGCGCAGCACGGTAGCGAGGCCTCTCGACTTGGTGAGATGTCTATAGCGGTGCGGCGGGGACGGGTCAAAACAACAACGCCGCCTCACAGGGCTGTGTGGGTCTATTGTCGCAGCATCGGGGCGCGCGTCGCCTGGTCGCGCGCCCAGCCCTGGACCGCCTGGGCCAGCGCCCGCACCATGCCCGCCCGCCAGGCGGGATCGGTCAGATTGGCCCGATCGGTCGAATCCGAGATGAATCCAAGCTCCAGCAGGACCGACGGGATGTCGGGCGATTTCAGCACCGAAAAGGCCGCGCCCTGCACCGGGTCGGCGTGCAGCCCGATCGCCATCAGCGCCATGCGCGAAGCCAGCCAGCGCGCGAAATCCTGCGACCGGGGCTGAATATCGGTGCGGGCGAAATCCATCATCGCGGCGGCCAGGGCATCATCCTGTCCCGACAGATCGACCCCGGTCAGCAGATCGTCGCGGTCATGGCGCAGCGTCAGTTGCGAGGCCGCGCGCGCATTCGAGGCCGGGTTCCAGACATAGATCGTCGCCCCCGCCGCCTGCCCCTCGGGCAAGGCATCGGCATGAAGCGAGATGAACAGATCCGCAGCCTCGGTTCGCGCGATGGTCGGACGGTTGTCCAGCCGGACGAATATGTCATCTTCGCGCGTCATCACCACCTCGATGCCGCGTTCCTCCAGCGCGTCGCGCAATTCCTGTCCGAAGGTGAGAACAAGATCGGCCTCGGTCTCTCCACCAGCCTCGGCGCCCGGGTCGAAACCGCCATGGCCGGGATCCAGCACCACCTTCAGCGCGGGTTTCGGCGGCATGGCGTCCTGCTTGACCGGGGGCGGCAGGTTCTGCATCGCCGTCGTCGCCGAGGGGCGCGGCGCGAAATCGGCCTCCTTCACCGGTGACAGCGAGACGCGGATCTCGGGCGCGGGGCGGCGGGTATCCTGACCGGCCTTCTCGATCCGGTAGGGTCCGGGCAGTTCCACCACGATCCGCCCCCAGCCGCGCCGGAACCGGCCCCAGCGGATCGCGGGCACATTGTCGGCACCGAACAGATCCGCCGCGTCAAGCCCGCTGAAATCGACGCCCTCAAGATCGACGATCAGCCGCGCCGGATCGGCAACCAGATAGGCGCGATAGGGCACCGCCCGGTCCAGCGTCAGGCGCAGTTCCAGCGGCGGTGGCCGGCCCCACCAGCCGCGCCCCGTCCGCACCAGCGCCGATGCACCCAGATCGGGCCGCGCCGGTTGTTCCTGTGCCGCCGCACCCTCGGCCAGCAACCCCAGCAGCAGCGCAAGGATCAGCGCCGCAACCCTCATCTTTGGGCCATGAACCGTTCCAGCCGCCGCAATCCCTCGGCAATGTCCGCGGTCGAGCGGGCATAGGAAAAGCGCAATGTGCGCGCGCCCCGCTGGGGATCGAAATCCAGCCCCGGCGTAGCCGCGACACCGGCCCTGTCAAGAATCTCGGCCGCAAAGGCCCGCGAATCCGGGGTCAGTTCCGAGACATCGGCATAGACATAAAAGGCGCCCTCCGGCGGTGCGATCCTGGCAAAGCCTGCCTTCGGCAGCGCCTCCAGCATCAAGCGGCGATTTTCGGAATAGACGGCCAGATTGGCCTCGGCCTCGTCGATGCAATCCAGCGCCGCAAGCGCCGCGACCTGGCTCGCATGGGGCGGGCAGATGAACAGGTTCTGCGCCAAACGTTCGACGATTCGCAGATGGCTGTCGGGAACGACCATCCAGCCTATTCTCCATCCAGTCATGGAAAAGTATTTGCTGAAGGAATTTACGACGAAAACCTCGTCCGTCACTTCAAGCGCGGAATGGCAGCGGTCACCATAGGACAACCCGTGATAGATCTCGTCCGAGATGACCGCCATGCCGCGCCCCCGGGCGGCGTCGGTCAGCGCCTGCAATTCGTCCAGCCGCAGCACCGTTCCGGACGGATTGCCCGGCGAGGCGAGGATCAGCCCCTCGGCCCGTGGCAATTCCTGCGGCCGCGGCTGGTAGCGGTCGACAGACCGCGTCGGGATGCCCACGGGTTCCAGCGACATGGCTCGAAGGATCTGGCGATACGAGGGATAGCCGGGATACCCCATCGCCACCCGGTCGCCCGCATCGAACAGCGCGGAAAAAGCCAGAATGAAGGCGCCGCTGCTGCCGGGGGTGACGACCACGCGCGCGGGATCCAGTTCGACACCATACCAGCGCCGGTAAAGCCCCGCGATCCCCTGCCGCAATTGCGGCAGACCCAATGCCCCGGTATAGCCCAGCGGCTGGTCCAGCGCGCGCGCCAGCGCCTTGCGGGCACCTTGCGGGGCGGGGGTGCCGGGCTGGCCGACCTCCATATGAATGATGTGGCGGCCCTCGGCCTCGGCGCGAGAGGCGGCCTCCATCACGTCCATGACGATGAACGGGTCCACCTGCCCGCGAACGGAATGTCGCATTTGCTGCCTGCCTCGATCTTTCGTTTTGCGCCTTCTACCGCGAGCCACGTCCCGGCTCTAGCCTTTTGGCGGGCTCATGCAGCCTTCTACCCGCATTTCTGGCCGGATTCTTCACGATTGCCGCAAATCGCAGAAATGCCGGCATCATGCCCGTTCGCCGCTCTGGTCCGCCTGAAACTGGATGCCGGGATGCTATCCCGCAAGGAAATCTCCACGCCCTCGCGCTCTTTCCAAATACCTCGGGGGAGTCGCCGCAGGCGACGGGGGCAGCGCCCCCGCGCTTCAGGCCCGGAGCATCGTCCGGCCCAGGATGTGATCGGCCGCCTTCTCGCCCGTCATGATCGAGGGGGCGTTCAGGTTTCCGTTGGTGATACGCGGAAAGACCGAGGAATCGGCCACGCGCAGCCCTTCGACCCCGATCACGCGCAGTTCCGGATCGACCACGGCCTCGGGGTCGCCCGGCTGGCCGATCCTTGCAGTCCCGCAGGGGTGATAGGCCGATTCCGCGTGCTCACGAATGAAGGCGTCGATCTGGGCATCGGTCACGACCTCGCCGCCGGGCTGGATTTCATCACCGCGATATTCCTTGAAAGCGGGTTGATCGAAGATCCTGCGAGTCAGGCGCACGCAGGCGCGAAACTCTTTCCAGTCATCTGGATGCGACATGTAATTGAAGTGAATTACAGGGGGCTTTTCGGGATCGGACGAGTCCAGCCTGACAGAGCCGCGCGATTTCGACCGCATCGGCCCGACATGGGCCTGAAAGCCATGACCGCTGGCCGCCGCCTTGCCGTCATAGCGCACGGCCAGCGGCAGAAAGTGATACTGGATGTCGGGATAATCGACACCCTCGCCCGAGCAGATGAAGCCGCAGCTTTCGAACTGGTTCGACGCGCCCAGACCCGTCTTTTGCAGGAGCCATTCGATCCCGACCCGGCTTTTGCCCAGAAGGTTGTAGTAGGTATACAGGCTGACCGGCTTCAATGCCTTGTATTGCATATATATTTCAAGGTGATCCTGCAGATTTGCGCCGACGCCGGGACGATCCGCGCGGACCCTGATTTCGTGTTCGCGCAGGTGATCGGCCGGGCCGATCCCCGACAGCATCAGCAGTTTCGGCGTGTTGATCGAACTGGCCGACAGGATCACCTCGCGGCCCGCACCGACCGTCTCGATCCTGCCCTTGCGCTGGATTTCGACCCCGGTGGCGCGGTTGCCGACAAAGATGACGCGCCGCGCAAGCGCCCGGATGACCCTCAGTTTGCCCGACTTCAGCGCCGGGCGCAGATAGGCGTTGGCGGCGGACCAGCGACGTCCCCGCCAGATCGTCGCCTCCATGGGGCCGAAACCCTCCTGATTTTCGCCGTTGTAGTCGGGCGTATAGGGCCATCCGGCCTGCTGGCCGGCCTCGATGAAGGCATTGAACAGCGGATTGCGGCGCTTGCCGCGCGTCACGTGCAGGGGCCCGTCCGTGCCGCGCAGCGGGCTGTCGCCGCCGTGCCAGTTTTCCATGCGCTTGAAGTAGGGCAGCACATCGGCATAGCCCCATCCGGTCGCGCCCTGATCGGCCCAATGGTCGAAATCCTTGCGGTTGCCGCGCACGAAGACCATGCCGTTGATCGAGGACGATCCGCCCAGCACCTTGCCGCGCGGAGTGGCAAGGCGGCGGCCGCCCAGATGGTCCTCGGGGGCGCTGGAGAAGCCCCAGTCATAGCGGGGCATGTTCATCGGATAGGACAGCGCGCCCGGCATCTGGATGAAGATCCCGAAATCGCTGCCGCCGAATTCGATCAGAGCGACGGTCCGGCCGGCCTCGGTCAGACGGTAGGCCAGCGCGCAGCCTGCGCTTCCCGCTCCGACAATGACATAATCCGGTTGAGACATCGTTTATAACCCCTTGTCAGGATTTCATTTCAATAGGGCGCCTCGACCCCGCCCATACCCACATAGACGGACTTCAGTTGCGAGTAGTGTTCGATCGCGGCGGCGGAATTCTCGCGCCCCAGACCGGACAGTTTCACGCCACCGAAAGGCATTTCGACCGGCGTCAGATTATAGGCGTTGATCCAGCAGGTGCCGGCTTCCAGCGCCGCAGCGACCCGGTGGCCGCGCGCCAGATCCCGTGTGAAGACGCCTGCGGCAAGCCCGAACCCGGTATCATTGGCGCGGCCGATCACCTCGTCCTCGTCGCGGAAGGACAGCGTGGTCATGACCGGGCCGAAGATTTCGTCGCGCGCGATCACCATGTCGTCGGAGGCATCGGTGAAGACGGTGGGCGGAACAAAGGCGCCCTCGCCCGGCCCGCCGCACAGGATCCGCGCCCCGGCGGCCTGCCCCTGCGCGATCATGGCGCGGATCTTTCCGGCCTGGGCGGGACTGACGATGGGCCCATGCTGGGTTTCGGGATCAAGCGGATCGCCCATCTTCACCTCGCCCAAACGCTGGGACAGGCGATCCAGAAACGCCTCGCGGATGCCTTCCTGCAGGAACACGCGGGTGCCGTTGGAGCAGATCTGGCCCGACGAATAGAAGTTTGCCAGCACGGCGGCGCCGACCGCGTCTTCCAGATCGGCATCGTCAAAGACGATCAGCGGCGACTTGCCGCCCAGCTCCATCGTGACATGGCGCATTCCCTCGGCCGCCGCTGCATAGACGCGCCGCCCGGTGGGGACCGATCCGGTCAGCGAGACCTTGGCGACATGCGGGTCGCCCACCAGCGCCGCGCCAACCTGACCGCCGCCCTGAACCACGCTGAAGATCCCTGCGGGCAAACCGGCCTCGGCCAGAATCTCGGCCAGTTTCAAGGCGCCTAGCGGAGTTTCTTCGGACGGTTTGAAGACCATGGCATTGCCCATGACCAGCGCCGGCGCCGCCTTCCAGCAGGCGATCTGGCTGGGATAGTTCCAGGCACCGATGCCGGCGCAGACGCCAAGCGCCTCGCGTCGCGTATAGGCCCAGTCGCGGCCCAGCGGGATCATCTGGCCGGTCAGGCCGGCCGCCAGCCCACCGAAGAATTCCAGCGCCGCCGCCCCCGATTCCCAATCGGCGACCAGCGTTTCCTGAATCGGCTTTCCGGTATCCAGCGTCTCCAGCCGCGACAGATCCGCGTTGCGGTCTCGGATGATGGCGGCCGCACGGATCAGGACGCGGCCGCGTTCGACCGGCGCCAGGGCGGCCCATGCGGGCTGCGCCCCCGCCGCCGCGCGACAGGCATCGGCGACTTGTGCCGGGCTGGCTTCGCGCAGCGAGGCGATTTCCTCGCCGGTATAGGGATAGAGGACGGGCAGAACCGCGCCCTCGCCCTCGACCGGGCGTCCGGCGATGAAAAGGCTGGCTTCGGGTTGGGCAATGTGGCTCATGACAGGGCCTCTTCCAGATAATCCTTGATGGTTTTCAGCGCCGCGACGGGATCGGTTGGGCCCGGCGTCAGCACCGCGCGCAGATAGACTCCGTCGATCAGCGCGCCGACGGTGCGGGCGGTCTGGTGCGGCTGGTCGCTGAGCCCGCGCAAGGCCACGACCAGGTTCGACTGCAACCGTCTGTGATAGACCCGCAAGAGCCGCGCGGCCTGAGCGTCCGTCAACGACAGGACATAGAAATTCAGCCATGCGCTGATCGTCTCGCGCTGGAAATTCTGCGGCGCGAAACTGGCCTCGACGATCGCGTCCAGCCGCCCGCGCCGCCCGCGTCCGGGCAGCGATTCAAGCACCGAATTGCCATAAACCCGCAAGATATAGCGCATCGCTTGCAGGAACAGTTGGTCCTTCGAGCCGAAATAGTGATGTGCCAGGGCCGGCGACATGCCGGCCCGGCGCGCGATCTGGGCCACGGTCACGTCCAGCGAGCCCGCGCGCCCGACCTCGAAGATCGTGGCGTTGATTAACGCGGCTTTTCGGATAGGCTCGGCGCCGAGTTTGGGCATGAACGGACCTGACGGGCTGGAATTCCGGTTGCTTTTCGTGTCTAACCCACCTTTAATTGACTGGTCAATCAAGAACAGGGAGTCAGACATGAATCAGACATTCATCGCAGCCGCGCTGGCGCTTGGCACCGCGCTGAGCAGCGGGACCGCCTATGCGCAGGAATCCGGCCAGTGCCGGAAGGTGACCTTCTCGGATGTGGGCTGGACCGACATCACCGCGACGACGGCGCTGGCCTCGACCGTGCTGCAGGCGATCGGCTATGATACCGAGACCAAGATCCTGTCGGTGCCGGTGACCTATACCGCGCTGTCGACCGATGATGTGGATATTTTCCTGGGCAACTGGATGCCAACGATGGAGGCCGACATCGCCCCCTATCGCGATGCGGGCACGGTGGATACGGTGCGCACCAACCTGACCGGCGCCAAATACACCCTGGCCACGAACCAGGCCGGTGCCGATCTGGGCATCGACGATTTCAGCAAGATCGCCGGGCAGAAGGACGCGCTGGACGGCAAGATCTATGGCATCGAGCCCGGCAATGACGGCAATCGGCTGCTTCTGGAAATGGTGGCCAATGACAAGTTCGGCCTGGGCACGTTCGAGGTGGTCGAATCCAGCGAACAGGGAATGCTGGCCCAGGTCGGGCGCGCGGTGAATGCCGGCAAGCCTATTGTCTTTCTGGGATGGGAGCCGCATCCGATGAACGCCCAGTTCAAGATGACCTATCTGTCGGGCGGCGACGACGTGTTCGGCCCCGATTTCGGCGGCGCCGAGGTGCGCACGAACACGCGCGCAGGCTATGTCAGCGAATGTCCCAATGTCGGCAAGTTCCTGGAGAACCTGGAATTCACCCTGCCGATGGAAAACGAGGTCATGGGCAAGATCCTGAACGACGGACAGGACCCGATGGCTGCCGCGAAGGAATGGCTGCAAGCCAATCCCGATGCCGCAAAGCCCTGGCTGGACGGCGTGACCACGGTGGACGGCAACGACGCGCAGGCGGCGCTGGACGCGGCGCTTCAGGGCTGAGCCGCGCAACAACAGTGAACGGCCCCGCCGCCTTGCCCGAGGCGGCGGGGCGCCATGCCGGAACCGGCGCGGGGCCATGCCGCCAGACAGGCGCGCCGAAACGAGGGAACCATTGATGGATTGGCTGACAGGACTGGTGACAGACAACAAGATCCCGGTCGGGGCCACGGCCAAGGCCGTCTTCGACTGGCTGAACGCCAATGCCGCCTGGCTGTTCAACGCGCTGTCCGCCGCGATGGACTGGCTGATCGGGCGCATCCTGGCCGGGCTGGAATTTCCCTCTCCCTTCGCCTTCATCGCCATCGCCGTCGCGTTGACCTTTGCGTTGCAACGCAACTGGAAGACCTGCCTTCTGGTCGCGCTTGGGCTGCTGTTCATCCTCAACCAGGGTTACTGGAACGAGATGCAGCAATCGCTGACGCTGGTTCTGGCGGCCTGCATCGTCTGCATGGCGATCGGCGTGCCCATCGGCATCGCCGCCGCGCATCGGCCGCGGCTGTATTCATGGATGCGCCCGGTTCTCGATCTGATGCAGACGCTGCCGACCTTCGTCTACCTGATCCCGGCCATCGTCTTTTTCGGCATCGGCATGGTGCCGGGCCTTCTGGCCACCGTCATCTTCGTGCTGCCCGCGCCGATCCGGTTGACCCAGCTTGGCATCAGTTCGACCCCGGATTCGCTGATCGAGGCCGCGCGGGCCTTCGGGGCCACCAACCGGCAACTTCTGTGGAAGGTGGAACTGCCAAGCGCCCTGCCCCAGATCATGGCGGGACTGAACCAGACCATCATGCTGTCGCTGTCGATGGTGGTGATCGCGGCTCTGGTGGGCGCATCGGGGCTGGGCGTGCCGGTGGTCAGGGCGCTGAACAGCGTCAATACGTCGCTGGGTTTCGAATCGGGCTTCGTGATCGTGGTCGTCGCGATCCTGCTGGACCGGATGCTGCGCATGGAGGGGCGGAAATGACCGACGAGACACCGAATGCCGTCGAATTCGACAAGGTCAGCATCGTCTTCGGCGACAGGCCGGAAGCCGCCCTGCCGCTGATGGATGAGGGGCAGGACCGTGGCCCGATCAAGGAAAAGACCGGGCAGGTTCTGGGCGTGCACGATTGCAGCGTGAATGTCCGCCAGGGCGAGATTCTGGTGCTGATGGGGCTGTCGGGTTCGGGCAAATCCACCCTGCTGCGCGCGGTCAATGCCTTGAACCATGTCTGCCGCGGCGAGGTCCGGGTCTGGGACGGGTCGGGCATGATCTCGGTCACCGGCGCGGGGCGACGGTCCTTGCGCGATATCCGGCTGCGCCATGTCGCGATGGTGTTTCAGCAATTCGGCCTGCTGCCCTGGCGCACCGTGCGCGAGAATGTCGGGCTGGGGCTGGAACTGGCCGGCATGTCCGTCAAGCAGCGCCGGGACAAGGTGGACCGACAGCTTGAAACCGTGGGTCTTTCGGACTGGGCCGACCGCAAGGTGGGCGAATTGTCGGGTGGAATGCAGCAGCGCGTGGGTCTGGCCCGCGCCTTCGCCACCGATGCGCCGATCCTGCTGATGGACGAGCCTTTCAGCGCACTGGATCCGCTGATCCGGGCGCGGTTGCAGGATGAATTGCTGGAATTGCAGGCCAAGACGCAGCGCACCATCATCTTCGTCAGCCATGATCTGGACGAGGCCTTCAAGCTGGGCAACCGGATCGCGCTGATGGAGGGCGGCCGCATCGTCCAGATCGGCACCGCGCGCGAGATCATCGCCAACCCGGTCAACGATTATGTGGCCGATTTCGTGGCGCACATGAACCCGCTGGGCGTGCTGACCGCATCGGACGTGGCGCAGCCGGGCGAGGCCCAGGGCACGCCGGTGCCGCGCGACATGCCGGTGCGCGACGTGATGAATCTGCTGGCGCAGACGACCGCGCTGCCGGTCGAGGGTGGCGGCTGCGTCACCCGAGACGGCGTGCTGGCCCGGCTGATCGACCCGCGCGGCTGAGGCGCGCGGCGCAGGCGGCCTTTCCGCCGCGGACCCTCCGCGGCTGGCAGTCGGCCCTGGTCAGGCCTGTGCCGTCAACTGTTGATCAGATCGCGGTGATAGCGTTGCAGAAATGCCAGACCGACCAGAATCAGGACCAGGCCGACTCCGAACACATAGAGATAACTGATGTAGTCGCCCGGATAGGACGGGTAGAAAGAACGCCGCATCTGGCCGACGACATGGACCAGCGGATTGTACCAGATCCATTTCTGCATCGCGTCCGGCACATCGTCATAGATGAAGAAGATGGCCGACAGCAGGAACAGCGGCCGGGTGACGATGGACCAGATCTGTTGCCACCACGGAAAGGCCGTGAACAGGAAGCAGTTCACCGTGCCCACTCCGATGGCGATCGTGAAGACCATAAGGAAGGCCAGCGCGATCCCGATGACCTGTGGATCGGTGCGGGTCTCTTGCGTCGTCACGATGAAGCTGAAGACGATATAGGCGACCAGCAACTGCGTGATGACATTGAAGAACACCTTGGCCAGCAGCGCGTCCATGAAGGTCACGGCCGGATAATCCAGAAGCGCACGCGAGGACTTGATCGACTGCGCGATCCGGCCCGAGACCGAGAGGAAGCCGATGAAGGGGATCACGCCGGTGGCGTAGAAGATCGCGAAATTGGTTCCCATCGGCGGCGTCCGGAACCCCAGCGAGAAGATCAGCGTCAGCAGCATGATGCCGCCGACAGGCTCGGCGATGGCCCACAGATAGCCGCCGGGCGAACTGCCATAGGAATTGGCCATCTCGCGCAGCACCAGCGCCATGATGGCGCGCAGGCTGGCGAAGCGGCGCTGTCTGTGCACCTCGCGCAGGCCGCCGGGGCCACGCCCCGCTGCGTCCTTGCTTCGCGGAAAGAAAATCTTGGCCATGGCCTGCGGCTCGCTGCCGTTGGAGAAGACGATCCCGCAACAGGATCGGCGCTGGCATAGCGCGGTCTCTTTATGTATGACACCCGGCGACAGTTCAACCGACAGGCGGGAGTGAGCAGCCATGTCCGCCCCAGAAAAGACCCCGCGATCCGGCCAGCCGGTCGAGCCCCCCTCGGCGCAGGCAGAGGACGGCGACAGGCCCGCCTTCCTGCAGCGCGGAGCCGACCATCAGCGGCCCGCCGATACGTCCGGCACGGCTGCCGCCGCCGATGGTGATCCGAAGGCAGCGGCGCCCGCTGCCGCGCAGGGGGGCCGCGCCGCGGCAGGTCAGGACCCGGCATCGGCCAGGCGCCAGGGTGGCGGCGGCGCGCAAGCGGGCGCCGCGACCGGCAAACCGGCGCAGCCCCTGACCGCTGCCCAGCGTGCCCGGCGCCAGCAGATCATGCAGCAGCGCCGCGCAGCCGAACAGAAGGCGCGGCCGCAGCAACCGGTGCGCCCGGTTGCCGGGCTTGCCCGGCCCAAGGCCCGTCATCTGGCCATCGCGCTGAGCTTTGTCCTGCTGGTGGTGGCTCCGGTCGCGGTCAGCGGCTGGTATCTCTATGCCCGCGCGGCGGATCAATTCGCCTCGTTCGTGGGTTTCTCGGTGCGCAGCGAAAGCGGGCCGACCGGGTCCGAATTGCTGGGCGGTCTGGGATCGCTGATCGGCGCGACCAGTTCTTCGGGCAGCGATACCGACATCCTCTACAAGTTCATCCAGAGCCGCGACCTGGTCGAGCGGGTCAACAAGCGCATGGATTTGCGCGCGATCTGGTCCAAGCCCGAGGGCGATCCGGTCTTCAGCTTTCGTGGCAACGATTCGCTGGAATCGCTGCTGGCCGAATGGGAACGCAAGGTCCGCGTCTATTACGACAATGGCATGATCGACCTGCGGGTGCTGTCTTTCGATCCCACCGATTCCCGCCAGATCGCGCAGGCCATCCTTGATGAGGGAACGCTGCTGATCAACCAGTTGAACGATGTCGCCCGCGAGGATTCGCTGCGCTATGCCCGCACCGAACTGGATGACGCGCTGGCGCGGCTGAAACAGGCGCGGCAGGCGGTCAGCGAATTCCGGAACCGCCACCAGCTGGTCGATCCTTCGGCCGATGTGCAGGGCCAGGTCGGTGTCGTGACCTCGCTGAACCAACAACTGGCCGAAGAACTGGTCTCGCTGGGGATGCTGCAAGCCAATGCGCAGGCGAACGATCCCCGGATCGAGCAGACCCAGCTTCGCATCAACGTCATCCGCGACCAGATCGACGCCGAGCGCCGGAAATTCGGCTCGGACAGCGAATCGGGCGAGGTTCTGTCCGATATCGTGGGGCAATATGAATCGCTGTCGATAGACCGGCAATTCGCCGAACAGACCTATACCGCCGCGCTGGCCGCCTATGACACCGCCCGCGCCGAGGCGAACCGGCAATCGCGATACCTGGCAGCCTATGTGAAACCGACGCTGGCGCAAGAGGCGGAATATCCCGAACGCGCCAAGCTGCTGCTGATCCTGGGCGGGTTCCTGATGCTGCTCTGGGTCATCGGCGTGCTGATCTATTACAGCCTGCGCGACCGGCGATGATCCGGCTGGAGAACCTGACCAAGATCTATTCTCTGGACGGCCGCAACAAGACTGTCGCGGACCGGATCAACGCCACCTTTCCAACCGGCGTCTCGGTCGGGTTGCTGGGGCGGAACGGAGCCGGCAAATCCTCGTTGCTGCGGATGATCTCGGGGGCGATGCTGCCCACCTCGGGGCGGATCCTTTCCAATGGCAGGATCAGCTGGCCGGTCGGCTTTACCGGGTCCTTCAACAAGGAACTGACGGGCGAGCAGAACACCCGCTTCGTGGCCCGCGTCTATGGCGTCGATACCGAGGAAATGAGCGCCTTCGTCGAGGATTTCGCCGAACTGGGCGAACATTTCCATCTGCCGATCCGGACCTATTCCTCGGGCATGAGGGCGCGGCTGGCCTTTGGCATGTCAATGGCGGTGCCCTTCGACACCTATCTTGTCGACGAGGTCTCGGCCCCGGGCGACGCCGCCTTCAAGGCCAAGTCGATGCGGGTCTTCGCGGCCCGGATGGCCAGCGCGGGGGCTTTGGTCGTGTCGCATTCCATGGGCCAGATGCGCAACATGTGCGAGGCCGGCGCGGTTCTGGAAAATGGCAGGCTGTCCTATTTCCACGACATCGAGGACGCCATTGCCGCCCATCTCGAGAACATGGACAGCACAAGGCCGCACCGCGCACGAAAATAGGCGGTTTTGCGACGGCCGGATGACAGGGCGGCCGCGGCATATGGCATCGCCCGGTTGCCCGGTCTAAGAAGCGGGCGAGGCGATCGCACAGGGGTTTTCCATGAAGATCATCGTTCTGGGCGGAGACGGTTTCTGCGGCTGGCCGACAGCGCTGCACCTGTCCGCGCGCGGCCATGACATCATCATCGTCGACAACCTGTCGCGCCGGAAGATCGATGTCGAACTCGAGGTCGCAAGCCTGACCCCGATCCGCCCGCTGGGCGAACGTGTGCGCGCCTGGCGGGATCTGACCGGCCGCGCGATCCGGGTCGAGAACTTTACAGTAGGCAAGCACTATCATCGCCTGCTGACGCTGCTGCGCGACGAACGTCCCGACGCGGTGATCCATTTCGCCGAACAGCGCGCCGCGCCCTATTCGATGAAATCCAGCTGGCACAAGCGCTATACGGTCAACAACAACCTGAACGCGACCAATGACGTGCTGGCCGCGATCGTGGAAAGCGGCCAGGACATCCATCTGGTCCATCTGGGCACGATGGGCGTCTACGGCTACGGCACCGCCGGCATGAAGATCCCCGAGGGCTATCTGGACGTGGTGGTCGAGACCGAAAACGGCCCGCACCGCCAGGAAATCCTCTATCCCGCCAATCCGGGCAGCATCTACCACATGACCAAGACCCAGGATCAGCTTTTCTTCTTCTACTACAACAAGAACGACGGCGTCAGGATCACCGATCTGCATCAGGGGATCGTCTGGGGCACCCAGACCGAGGAAACCCGCATCGACGATCGGCTGATCAACAGGTTCGACTACGACGGCGATTACGGCACGGTGCTGAACCGGTTCCTGATGCAGGCGGCAATCGGATATCCGCTGACGGTCCACGGCACCGGCGGCCAGACCCGCGCCTTCATCCATATTCAGGACACCTGCCGCTGCATTGAACTGGCGCTGCTGAATCCGCCCGCACCGGGCGACCGGGTCAGCATCCTCAACCAGATGACCGAGACGCATCGCGTTCGCGATCTGGCGCGCATGATCGCCGATCAGACCGGGGTCGAGACGGCGTTCCTGAAAAACCCCCGCAACGAGGCCGACGAGAACGATCTGCACGTCGCCAACGACCGCTTTCTGGGCCTGGGCCTGCAGCCGATCCGGCTGCAGGACGGCCTGCTGACCGAGGTGCAGGAGATCGCGCGCAAATATGCCGACCGCTGCGACCGCGACAAGATTCCCTGCCTGTCACAATGGCGGACCGGCTGAAGGCCCGCAGACCCCGGAAACGGTCGCGCACCCGCGATCCTGCCGATCGCGCCGTCCTGTCGCCGAGGGGATACCGCAACAGGGTCTGAACCGGTCCGGTCAGCCGAGAAAATCCAGAAGATCGCGCACCACGCGGTCGGGCTCGGTCGCCGTCAGCCCGTGGGGGGCGCCTTCGTATTCGATCAGCGTCGCATGAGGAACCAGTTTCGCCATCCGTCGCGCCGTCGCCGCGATGGGAACGGTCTTGTCGCCGGTGCCGTGGATCACCAGCGTCGGCACCGTGATCTGCGCGGCGTCGGCGGTAAAGTCGGTCAACCCGAAAGCGTTGACGCATTCCAGCGTGGCACGCGGGCTGGCGATCATCGCCATGTCGCGCGACCATTCCAGGATCGCGTCGCTGACGCCTCCCGTCTCGGTGTCCTGCCCATAGAAATCCTTGAAGAATTCGGCAAGAAATGCCGGACGATCCTGACGCAGCCCCTCGCGGATACCCTCGAAGACATCGCGGGTGACACCCTCGGGATTGTCGTCGGATTTCAGCATTCCCGGCGCCACGGACGAGATGAAGACCGCCTTCGACACGCCCTTTCCACCATGGCGGCCGAAATAGCGCGCCACTTCGCCCCCACCCATCGAGAAGCCGACGATGGCGGCGTCAGTCAGGCCAAGCGTCTCGATCACGGCCGCCAGATCGTCCGACAGCACGTCGTAGTCATAGCCCTCCCAGGGCTGGCCCGAGCGGCCAAAGCCGCGCCGGTCATAGCTGATCACGCGGAAACCTGCCTCGGCCAGTTTCACGGCCTGGTATTCCCAGCTATCCGCGTTCAGCGGCCAGCCATGGATCAGCACGACCGGCCGGCCCTGACCCCAGTCCTTGACATGGATCTCTGTTCCGTCCTTGGCATTGACCATCGGCATTTCGCGTTCCTTTCGGTTCCAGGATTCCAAGATCCCCTTCCCTCACCGAACGCAGATGCGCGGACAGGGTTGCCCCCCGCCCGCGTTTCTCTTTGCCAAGCGACCGAAACGGTGCGATCAGCGGATCCGCACCCAGGTCTGCGATTTGCAGATCAGGCCGCCCGCGACGCAGCCCGACAGGCTCATCCTGTCGCCCGAGACGCTGGCCTTGCCGCGGTAGATCTTGTCATTGGCCGGCCGCCATACCTTGCCGGTGTAGGTGTTGCCGCCCTGCGGGGCCATGTCGATGACGATCCGGCGGCCGAGATTGGGCGATCTGTATTCGGCCTTGTCCTTGAAGGTGCGGCTGATATCGCCGCAGAAGGCGCCGCCGCAGGGCTTGATCGTCACATAGGCAAAGGCGCCCTCGTCGGGCTGGGTCTGCCAGACGCCCTCGATCGGGTCGGCATTGGCGGTGGTGCCGGCCATGGCGAAGGCCAGCGTGGCGGCAATGATCACAGGGCGCATCGTTTCTCCTCCCAAGGGATGCTGTCGGGGCTACAGTGCCGCCCGGTCAGGTTCCGGGCAAGCGTGACGTTGGGACCGGGGCTTTCCCTTGCCCTCGGGTCATGGCAAAGGGCGGGCGAAGGACAGACCGAAGGGCCAGCCATGATCCTCTATCCCGCCATCGACCTGAAGGACGGCCAATGCGTGCGCCTGCTGCGCGGAGACATGCAGGCCGCGACCGTCTTCGGCAGCGATCCGGCAGCGCAGGCCCGCGCCTTTCAGGATGCCGGCGCCGA
>NZ_DHXG01000086.1:0-6073 GCF_002413585.1 Paracoccus sp. UBA5162 | reverse complement strand
GCGATACTGGCAGCGATCGACATCCCGGCCCAGCTGGGCGGCGGCATCCGCGACATGGCCACCATCGAAACCTGGCTGAATCGCGGTCTGAGGCGGGTGATTCTGGGCACCGTCGCGGTCGAGAATCCCGATCTCGTGCGCGAGGCGGCGGATGCCTTTCCGGGCCGGATCGCCGTCGGCATCGACGCCCGCGCCGGCCGTGTCGCGACGCGCGGCTGGGCCACCGAAACCGCCGTCAGCGCGACCGATCTGGCCAATCGCTTCGAGGACGCGGGCGTGGCTGCGATCATCTATACCGACATTGACCGCGACGGCGCGATGGGTGGGCCCAACCTGGCCGCGACCGAGGCATTGGCGCGGGCGGTCAACATTCCTGTCATTGCCTCGGGCGGGGTTGCTTCGCTGGCGGATTTGCAGGCTCTGGCCGGAACGCGGGTGATCGCGGGCGCGATTTCGGGACGCGCGCTTTATGACGGGGCGCTGGATCTGGGCGCGGCGCTGGCGGCCCTGCGCTGACGCCACATGGCGCCGGCAACCCGGCCTGCCCGCCGCGCGTTGTGCCGCGAGGCAGGAAATGGAACGGCAGGACATGACGACCGGAACCGAAACATGCCGGATCGCGGTGATCGGCGCGGGTCCGCGCGCCCTTGGCGCGCTTGAGGCGCTGATCCGCCGCGACCGGGACGCGGCCTTTCGAATCGAGATTTTCGACCCCCGTCCCTGGCCCGGCGCCGGGCCGAATTTCAGCCCGGATCAAAGCGGTCTTTGCAAGCTGAACCTGCCTCTGCGATCGATTGATCTGGGCCGCGCGCCCTGGGACGGAGCTGATTTCGCGGAAGGAACGGGCGGCCCGGCAGCGGCCGAACGCTTTCCGGCGCGGGCCGAACTGGGCGGTTATCTGGCCGCGCGGCTGGCACGGCTGATGGCGCGGACCGGGATCGCTGTCACGCCGCGCCGGATCACCGGCATCCGGCGCCGCAACGAGGCCTGGTTTCTGGAGGATGGCGCGTCGCGTCACGGCCCCTATGACGAGGTGCTGCTGGCGCAGGGCCAGCCCGCCACGATGCCCGACAAACAGTTGGAGACATGGCGCGATCATGCCGAACGGCACGGCCTTGACCTGGTCGCGGCCTATCCCGATCACCGGCTGCTGCGTCAGGCGCAGAACTGGGCCGGCAAGCCCGTCGGCGTGCGTGGTCTCGGCCTGTCGACGCTGGACGTGGTGCGGCTGCTGACGCTGGGCCTGGGCGGACGCTTCGCCGACGGCCGATACCACCGGTCAGGCCGCGAACCCGCGCGCATCCTGCCCTTTTCGCTGGACGGCCACGCGCCGGCGCCCAAGCCCGCCGATGCCACGCAGGATGCACGTTTCGAGCCGACCGAGACCGAAACCCGCGCCTTTCGCGCGGCCGTCGCGCAGGCGATGGCGGAAGGTCCGGACCAGGCTCTGGCCATCATCTGCGATGCCATTCACGGCCCCGTCCTGCGGATCCTGTCCGACACCGGCGGTGCCGCCGATGCCGGGGCGCTGAATGCATGGCTGTCTGCCGAACGCGAAAAACCCGGCTCGCAGGAGGATCGCCCGGCGGCCACGGCGCTGCGCGCGGCGATCGACGAGGCGCATGGGCGCGCGCCGCCCTCGGCCGGTTATGTCACCGGCCAGCTCATGCGGAAATGGCAGAACGCCCTGCGGCAGGGCTTCAATCCCAACCCGGCGGCACCGGCGACGGCGGCGGCCATCGTGGGCTTCGATGACGGGCTGAAACGCTTCTCCTACGGGCCGCCCGTCGCCTCGGCCCAGGAATTGCTGATCCTGATCCAGGACGGTCTGGTCGATCCCCGCGCGGCCCACGACCCCGATATCGTGATGACCGGCACCGGCTGGCGGCTGGTCGAACATGATACCACCGCCGAGGTCGCGGCGATGGTCGATGCGGTCCTGCCGCCGCCCGATCTGGGACGGCTGGACGATCCGCTGATGCGGGGGCTGATCGATTCAGGCCGCGTGACAGCGATCGAGAAGGGGCTTGGCGCGCGGATCAGGCCGGACGGGCGGCTGATCGGCCGAGATGGCAGCGTTCAGCCCGGCCTCTGCCTGCTGGGTCGGCTGGCGATGGGCAGCGTGATCGCAGCGGATTCGATCCACGATTGCTTCGGCGCGGCCGCCGATCGCTGGGCCCAGGGCGTCGCCGCGCGGATGCGCGATCACACCGGCTGAGGGATCAGATCTGCTTTTCGGGCATCTGCACCACAAGCCCGTCCAGGTCGTCGGTCACCTTGAGCTGGCAGGTCAGGCGCGACCGGTCGGGATCGGGCTCATAGGCGAAATCCAGCATGTCCTCTTCCATCGGATCCTTGGCCGGCAGTCGATCCACCCATCCCGGATCGACATAGACATGACAGGTCGAACAGGCGCAGGCGCCGCCGCAATCGGCGTCGATTCCGGGGATGCCGTTGTCGCGCGCGCCCTCCATCACGGTCATTCCGGTCTTCACATCGACTTCGTGCCGGGTGCCGTTATGCTCGATATAGGTAATCTTGGCCATCTGCGGGATCCCCTGTCTTTGCGAGGCCAGATAGGCCATTGGGCGGGCGATGAAAAGGGGCGGGCGATCACGACGCGGAAGGTGCGGTCACGGATCGGCCAGTTTGCGGCGCAGCACTCTGCCTTGCCAGCGCAGGCTGGCCCGGTCCGGCCAGATTGCCTCGGCTCGTTCCAGCGCGTCCAGTGCCTGCCCCGCACGGCCCAGGGCTGCCGCGCGCCGCGCCATCGACAGATGCAAAAGCGGGTTGTCAGGGCAAAGCGCGATGGCGTCGGCCAGGAATTCCTCGGCCGCCCCGACATTTCCCAGCCGCCAGCAGGTATCGGCCAGCCGCTTGCGGGTCAGGACTTCGCCGGGCCGCACCCGGTCCAGCCAGTGCAGCAGCCGCAAAGCACGGGCATAGCGGCCGTGCAGCGACAGGATCGCCGCCGCCAGGCCCAGCCATGCGGCCCGATCCGGCCCCGGATCAGGCGGGGCCTTGCCGGCTTTCAGCGCCGCTTCCGGCGGTTCCGGCCGCAGATCAAGAAAGGCCATTTTTTGCGGCAGTTCCGGCCAGCGGCGCATCCCCTGCCGGGCCGCCTCGTCCTTCAGCAATTCCTCCCAATCGCAGAGATAGGACCAACCGGGCGCGACGGCGGATCCGGCCGCCGGATCCCGCGCAGCCAGCGATTTCGCAAGTTTCGGGGCGATCATCAGCATCCGCGAGACCGGACAATCACGCCCGATATAAAGCCGGGCGAAAGCATCGCGCAGCCCGGCTTCACTGGTTTTCAGCGAAAACAGCCAACCCAGGAAGGCATCGGCACTGGCCGGATCGTCGGGGGCCTTGCGCGCGGCGATCAGATCCAGCGCCTGTTGGCACAGCTTTCTGTCCCGCGGCAGGATGCGGGGATCGGCCATGGCCGCGCGCGCCGCCCGTGCGGCCAGCGCGTCATCGCCCGCGTGCAGTGCACTCAGCGCCACGATACGGCGCAGGAAGGGATGGCGGCGAATGTCGTCGGGCCGCGAAGACAGCGCCGTCGCCAGCACCATCCCCTGTCCCGTCGCATCGGCGTGGCTGGCGGCGAATTGCGCCGATTGCGCCAGATCGCCGCTGGCATAGAAGCTGCCGGGCCGGCCGATCACCCGTTCCAGCAGGTGCTGGGAGGCTTGCAGACGAACCGCGTCGGGCAATTCCCTGGGCAGGGCGATCAGGCGCGCGCTGCCCATCGCGGCGGCCGCGCGCGAGAACGCGCTGCCGCCCGGCGCGCCGATATGCGCGCAACCGGCCATCAGCATCACCTCCAGCACGTCACGTTCAGCCGGTTTCAGCGCCCCCAGATCCAGCAGCCGGTCCACCGGCACGATCCGCTCATGCGCGGCCGCCAGATGCGCCGCCGCCCCCGGCGTGTCGCTGAAGACGATCACCGGCCCCTCTGTGGCATCGGTCCAGGCCAGGCAGAATTCGTCAGGCACATATTTTTCAGGCCAAGAACTGAGCGACCACGGCTCTCCGTCAAGCAGATCACCGCGTCTAAGATGGATCGCGCTGGCCTCCTCCAGCGACCCGCCCCAGGCCTCCAGCTTCGCGCGCGCCGACCGCAATTCCGCCTTCAGCCGCCGGGCCAGGGGCAAGGTCTTTGCAATGGCCGCGATTTCCGCCCTTGCCGCGGCGACATCCTCGCCCATGAAGGTGACGGCCTCGAAGGCCGCGTCGCTGTGAAATCGCTGCCCCTCGGCCAGATTGCGGGAGAATTGCGCCGCGTCCACGATCGGCGAGATCGCCGTCAGATTCGTTCTCGCATCCAGATTCGGCTTGCGGCTGACGATTCCGATATGGCGGGCGACGAAATCGGCCTGCAGGAAATCGTTCGGATCGACCAGTTCGGGATAGGGTCCATCCGGTTCGGCCAGCCACAGAAACCGGGCCTGGGTGTCGAATTTCCGCCCCAGCCGCAGGATGTTCAGCAAACCGATCAGCCGCGCTCCGATCCTGTCCTTGCGAAATCCGATGATCGAGGGGCCGCCGTTCACATCCGCTCCTGGTCGTGGTTGGCCAAACGCTAAGGCTCGCGGTCGTAAATGACCAGCTGTTCAGTCCCGGCATCTGGTGGATCGGGTTCAGGATGGATCTGTCAGGCTCTGATGTCCGGATCTTGCAGATGTATTCGTATGGCGTGAGACCGCCGAGGGTCTTGAGCCTGCGCGCGAAGCTGTAAGCCGCCATGAAGTCCGTCAGATGTGCTCGGAACTGGTCGTGGCTGTCGTCATGGAAGCGTTTGACGGTGGCCTCCTTGGTCGTGTGAACCGCCCGGGTTTACCGGAGAGAAAAACACTCAAAGGATGAGCCCTATGACAAAGCAGAGATTCACCCCCGCCTATCCGGCCGAACTTCGCGAACGCGGTGTTCGGTTGTTTCGAGAGAACCGTGCCGATTATTCCAGCGATACGGCGGCTTACAAGGCAATTGCACCGAAGCCTGGCTGTTCGCCCGACAGCCTGCGCATATGGTGTCAGCAGGCCGAACGTGATGCCGGTCAGCGCTCTGGACCGACAAGCGCCGAGAAGGATCGCATCAAGGAGTTGGAGCGCGAGGTCCGTGAACTGCGCCAGGCCAACGAGATCCTGAAGAAGGCCAGCGCATATTTCGCTGCGGCGGAGCTCGACCGCCCGTTTCGCAAGTGATCGCGTTCATTGATGATCACCGTGACGTCTTTGGTGTCGGGCCGATCTGCCGGGTTCTGGAGATCGCACCATCGACGTTCTACGCCTTCAAGGCCGTGGAGCGTGATCCCGGTCTGGCATCGGACCGGATCAGGCAGGATCGGCTGGACATGGCTGCCATCAAGGATGCGTTCGATGGCAGCCGTGGGCGATATGGCGCGCGCAAGGTCTGGCACCAGTTACGCCGCAGCGGTCACGGTATCGCCCGCTGCACGGTAGAGCGGCTGATGAGGGTCATGGGGTTACAAGGCGTTGCGCGCGGCATGAAGGTCATCACGACCAACCCCGATACGGCACAACCTTGCCCGGACGACAAGGTGAACCGAGCCTTCGTGGCGGACATGCCGATCCAGCTGTGGGTCAGCGACTTTACCTGCGTCTCAAGCTGGCAAGGGATGGTCTGCGTGGCCTTCATCATCGACGTCTTCGCCCGGAAGATCGTTGGCTGGCGTGTCTCGACTTCGATGACCACCGGCTTCGTCCTCGATGCCCTGAACCAGGCCATCTGCCAGAGGACGCCGTCCGAGGCCGACAAGCTGATCCATCACAGCGATCGGGGCAGCCGATACCTGTCGATCCGATACACCGAGCGGCTCACCGAGGCCGGCATCGACACATCAGTCGGCAGCGTCGGAGATTCCTATGACAATGCTCTGGCCGAAAGCATCATCGGCCTGTTCAAGACCGAGGTCATCAAGTTCCTCGGCCCCTGGAAGTCGGTTGGTCAAGTCGAATGGGAAACCCTGAAATGGGTCGACTGGTATAACAACGCCCGCCTGCATAGCGCCATTGGCTACGTCACGCCGGACGTGTATGGACGCCCCTTC
>NZ_DHXG01000009.1:0-3183 GCF_002413585.1 Paracoccus sp. UBA5162 | reverse complement strand
TCGATGCGGCCATCGGCGCGGATGGTCTCGATCCGGTCGAGATTATTGGCATAGGTGATCTGGGCCGAGACGACATTGCCCAGCGCCGCGCCGTTGCGGGTGATCGATCCGTTGAAATGGCCGAAGCGCCTCAGATCGATAGGTGCGGGCGTGCCAGCACTGCTGACGGTCCCGACCGTCTCGCCCTGCGCCACAAGCCGGGCGGTGGCGGTCAGCAATCCGGAACGCTGCATCTGCCAGCTGAGCTGGTCCAGCACGCAACCGGAATAGATTGCATAGCGCGGCACCTCGGGCATGCCGGTCTCGATGGTGAGACTGGGCAGCGTCCAGGCCCCGGAACGGAACTCATGCGTCCATGGGCCGGTGCCGGTGGTGACCGGGTCTCCGAACGCCGCCTTCAGCCAGAAGCCAAACGCCTCCGCATCAATAGGAACGACGACATCGCCATCGGCCGTCACCGCATCCTTGATTGGCGCTAGCGGATCGCGGCCATAGCCCAGCAGTTCGGAGTTCAGGAGTGGCTGTTCCGCCCCGAGCGTGGTGCTGGCAAACGGCATCTTTGTGTAACCGCCCGCAGGCGGCGTGCCATAAACGGTCTCGAACGCCAGCGCCATCTGCGCCCGCGCCCCCTTGGCTCGTGCCATCGTGTTCTCCTCGAATTGTGGGTGGATCAGCCGAGTGGGTCGGCTGTCGTGTAATGCAGGATGACGGTGATCACCGCCGCCTTCAGGCTAGCCGCCCCCTCGACGGGCAGATCGACCGGACGCGGCGCTTCCGCTTCGACCCAGTCGCATAGCCCGCCCAGCGTGCGGTCGGCGGCGATGGTGGTGCCGATGCTGGCGCAGAGGGCGTCGAAGGTGGCGTCACGGTCGGCGCCCTGAACCACCGCCTCGATCTCGGCGCGGTGCTGATAGTGGTACGTGAGCGGCGAAAGCGTGACCTGGGGTTCACCCGGCTCGCCGTCACGCAGGATCACCAAGCCGTCAGGTGGCAGCCGTTCGGGTAGGACGTCGCCGCGCAGGGCGGTGGCGGGCAGCGCCGACAGCCGCGCATGCAGCGCGGTGAGGATGGTTTCGCGGAGGGTCGGCATGTCATGGGCACTTCAGATTTCGGTTGACGTATTGCCCCGTGGAAAGCAACGCGCGGAAAGGTAAATACTCGTTAACTAATTGCTCCTACAACCGATCCCGCAGATCGGCGGGGAGGTTCTATTGCAACACAATTTACGGGACTTCCTTCGGCATGGCGGACATGGTCAGTACGTGGTCAGCCAGCGTAACGATTCTATACGCCAGGCCATTTCCATCAAGTCGCTATTTCCTGGCTACCCGGGTCTTCGGAGCGATTTTTCGGATCGTCTGGATCGGGTTATCGCCGACAATACACGGGCGCTTCTGAATGCCCTGACACCACCCGACACAGTCCCTTGGGTGACGGAGGCAGACCTGCGCGATGTGTCGGACGCGAAGGAGGCTGTCCTGCGCGAATGGGATATGCGTCTGACGGCCATCTTTGAAGAATATCAATCCCACCCCCAGCGTCTCCGCCCATTGCGAACGGCCATGGAGGAGCGTCTGCTGAGGGCCTTCGCGGGGTTGATCAATCAGCTTCGGCAGCAAGACCTTGGGATAGAGCGTTACATCTGGCGTTCCCGAGACGACGCGCAGGTTCGCGACAGTCACGCAGAGTATGACGATCAGGTCTTCAGTTGGGATGAGCCTCCTGCGGGCGGGCATCCGGGACAGGCACATAACTGCCGGTGTTTCGCCGAGCCTGTTGCGTCGCTGTTGCCAAACGATGCTGTCCTTGCCCAGTATGCGCCAGCGGCGGAAATTCCGGTGGGGGCCTTCTTTCGGGGCCTTGTCGGACGTGCGGTCGCGCTTACCCCTCAGGGAGCCGCTGCTTTGGCGGCGTTTTTGGCGGCGTGGGAGGCTAGCAATGCCTTGGGGGAACTCACCGAACTCGCAACAGAACGTCGCCTGAACCGCGCTGCCGATATCCTCGGCGTCGATCTTGGATCGGGCGAAGGGCTCCTGGCTGCCATTGCGCACGAACTGGTGCAGGAAACGGTCAGTACCGGCTTCGGATCCAGCCTGCCCAAGACCGTTGATGCGGCACGGATCGCCGGTCAGGCGGCGGCGCTTTTCGAGATGTCGAATCCCGGAACTATTCAGCAGGTTGCGGAAGGAGACCGCGCTGCTCAGCGCGCGCTTGGCGCATTCGTACAGCGCGCCTACGATGCGTTCAGCGAAGGTCGACTCCGGCTCCAGGACGGCACGATTGCCGATGGCTGGGTCGAGGTATTCCCTGAACTGACCGAGGACGAGCGGCGGCTGGGCGAACTTCCCGGCTTCACGCCCGAGCGCATCGAGCAGTGGCTGGAGATCTACCCGGCCGAGGTTCTCGGCCTGCCGAACCACACCGGATCGCCCGCCGCCGAAGACCCGACCGGAAATATCATCTCAACACCGATCCCAGAGCTTGCTGGTCCCAGCATTCTCGAAGCGCGCCCAGCCAACATCACTACACCAGATGGCAACATCGTCCGGGGTCACGGCCCAAAAGGTGACGGGGCCGAGTATATCACGGGCAAAGGGCACACTGCCGAGCAGATCGATGGGATCATCGCGAACCCTAACCCTGATTTGAGCGGGGTAATTCGCGGATTTGGTCCCTACAAAGGGCAGGAGATGACTCTGCTTACTGGCCGCGACGGGCATTGGGTGATATTGAACCCGGACGGCGAAGTCGTCGCGGTAAGTAACAGAAATGTGCCCTTGCGCGCACCGGAGAACGATCTGCAAGAAATTATTCGACCGCTGGAGTAGCCATGGAAGATAAGATGCAAGCCTGCATGCAAGAACTTCTCCACGGAAAGAAGTATGTCCGATTGTCGTTGGATCAGCTTCGTGCCTTCAACAACTATCTTGCAAATGCCGGATTCAGCATATCCCGTATGGAGACAATAAAGACGGCTGGCGCAAGAACCGGGCGACGCCTTGACTATGACATTCTGGTCCTGCCCGAGCATGAGGAGGGCTGGTCAATTTTTGCCGATCCTGATCGGTCGAGGGCGCGCGTCGTGGATATTGTCGACCAAGCTGTGCGTGAGGGTGGAACTTTCGAGTTCTTGGTTTGGGCCGAGAAACCGTCGGGTTAGAGAATTGTTCGCCCCTCCACCCA
>NZ_DHXG01000099.1:16606-24348 GCF_002413585.1 Paracoccus sp. UBA5162 | reverse complement strand
GGACAGGCTGCGACACGCTCTAGAGGGCGGCCGCGCGGGCGAAGGCCGGGCGATGGCGCATCCGGTCGAGAAAGGCGGTCAGGCGCGGCTCGACCACCGGAAAACGCGCGGACAGCGCCCATGTCAGGCAATGGGCGAGGATGAAGTCGGGGACGGTCATCTTTTCGCCCATCGCGAAATCGGCCTCGCCGATGCGGTGGATCAGCGTTTTCTGACTGCGTTCGAATTCCCACCGCAATGTGTTTCTGATCGCGCCCAACCGCATTTCCTCCGGCAGGACGAAGCTGTGGCGCGCCGCCAGCCACAGCGCCGCGTCGAATTCGTCCAGCAGGAACTGGGTCAGGCTATCCTGACGCGCGCGGTCCAGCGTGCCGGCCGGATGGGTGAAGCGGCCGTGCCGGTCGGCCAGATAGGTCAGGATGGCGGTGGAATCGGTGATCGGCGTGCCATCATCGATCAGGACCGGCACCTTTCCCGCCGGATTGAATTCGACCACGCCCTCGCCATGCGGGTTGGCCGGCACGTGACGATAGGCCTGGCCCAGTTCCTCCAGCATCCACAGAACGCGGAAACTGCGGCTTTTCGCGGTGCCGATGATGGTGTACATGCGCGGGCTAGTCCTTCCATTCCAGCACGATCTGGGTCTGTGTGACGATGGCGGCCAGCTTGCCGTCGCCGCGCAGAATGCGGGTGTGCCAGATTTGCGTCGTGCGGCCGCGATGCAGCGGCTCGCAGATGGCGCGGGCCACATCGCCGATCCGGATCGGGCGCAGGAAATTGGTCTTGCTCTCCAGCGTGGTCGTGCTTTTGCCGCTGGGCAGGTTCAGGATCGTCGCGGTGCCGCCGGCATTGTCGGCCAGCCCCATGATCGCGCCGCCATGCAGGACGCCGTTGCGATTGGCGAGGCTTTGCGTAACCTCCATCTCCATCTCGATCCGGTCCTTCGATGCGGATACGACCCGCGCACCCAGATGCATGGCGAAATCGGATTGCAGTTTGGCCAGATCGCGCAGGCTTTCGTCAGGATCCTCCACCAGCGCCCCCTTCTTCTTTCATGCCCTGATAGAGGCGCGGATCAGGGGCGATGGCAAGGGGCCGGGTCAGGCCTTGCCGCAGGCGACGAGCTGGTTGCGATACATCGTCGCCCGTTCGCCCACGTCGCCGGCGACCTGCACCAGCCAGTCTTTAGAAAGGTAGGATTTGCGCGCAAAGCCGGTGCGGCCCTCGTGATAGGCCAGGTATTGCGAGGTCGCGTCCCATTTCGAGATGCCCAGCCGCCGCGACGAACCATCCATGTACCAGCCCATGAAATCGGTCGCGTCCTCGATATCGTTCCGCCGCGCCCCGCGGTTTCCGGTCGCGGCGCGATATTCCTTCCACGTGCCGTCCAGCGCCTGGGAATAGCCATAGGCACTGCTTTGCCGGCCGATGGGAATGACGCCAAGCGCATAGCGATGCGGCGTGCGGGCATCGCCGATGAATTTCGATTCCTGATGGATGGCGGCCATCTGGACATGGACCGGCACGCCCCAGCGGCGCTCGGCCTTTTTCATCGCACGCATATAGGCCGGGCGCTCGGCCGCGATGGCACATGCGTTGTCCAGATTGCGCGGAGCCGAATAATTGGCCACGCCGCATGACGCCAGAAGACCGACAATCGCCAGTTTCGAAAACCTGTTCATCCTGCCCTCGTCCGTTTTTCCATGATGATAGGGGAAAAACGGACCGGTTGAAATGACAAAGCCGTAGGCCGCCGGAGGCGGGCGCCTTCCCGCGGGGGCCGCGCGGTTCGGTTCCTTCAGACGGACATGACCGCCTGGACCGCGCGCCGCCAGGCGGCATAGCGATCCTCGCGCCGGTCCGGCGCCAGCTGCGGCTTGAACCGGCGATCCAGCCGCCATGCCTTGGCGTAATCCTGCGGGCCGGGACACAGGCCCGCGCGATAGCCGGCCAGCCATGCCGCACCCAGGGCGGTCGTTTCGGTGTTGTCCGGCCGGTCCACGGGTGCGCCGAGGATGTCGGCCAGAAACTGCATCGCGGGTTCGCTGGCGGTCATGCCGCCATCGACGCGCAGCACCGCGTCGCCATCCGGGATCCAGTCGGCGCGCATCGCCTCCCACAGATCGCGGGTCTGGAAGCCGACGCTTTCCAGTGCGGCGCGGGCGAATTCGGCCGGGCCGGTATTGCGCGTCAGCCCGAAGACCGCGCCGCGCGCATTGGGATCCCAATGCGGCGCGCCAAGACCGGTAAAGGCGGGGACCATGATGATCTGCTGGCTGTCATCGGCCTTGGCCGACAGGGGGCCGGTCTCGGCCGCCTCGCGGATCAGTTGCAGGCCGTCGCGCAGCCACTGGACCACCGCGCCGGCGATGAAGATGCTGCCTTCCAGCGCATAGGTCGTCTGACCATCCAGGCGGTAGGCGATCGTCGTCAGCAGCCGGTTCTCCGACCGCACGGCCCGTGTGCCGGTATTCAGCAGCGCAAAGCAGCCGGTCCCGTAGGTCGATTTCATCATGCCCGGCTGGAAGCAGGCCTGACCCACGGTTGCCGCCTGCTGGTCGCCTGCGACGCCCAGAATGGGAACCGCGCGTCCGAACAGATCGTCTCGCGTCGTGCCGAAATCGTCGGCGCTGTCCTTCACTTCGGGCAGCAGCGCCATCGGCACGCCGAACAGCTTGCACATGTCCTGCGACCATTCCCCCTTGCGGATATCGTAAAGCAGCGTGCGGCTGGCATTGGTGGCATCGGTGACATGCGCCGCCCCACCGGTCAGCTTCCAGATCAGGAAGCTGTCGATCGTGCCGAAGGCCAGCCGGCCCGCCTCGGCCCGTGCGCGCGCGCCTTCGATCCGGTCCAGGATCCAGGCGATCTTGGTGGCGCTGAAATACGGATCCAGCAACAGGCCGGTGACGCCCGTGACCTGATCCTCGACGCCCTCGTCCTTCAGGCGCCGGATCGCGTCGGCGGTGCGGCGGTCCTGCCAGACGATGGCGCGGTGGATGGGCTGACCGGTCTCGCGGTCCCAGATCACCACGGTTTCGCGCTGATTGGTGATGCCGATCGCGTCGATGCGCGGATTGCCGGCCTTTTCCAGAGCCCCGCGCGCGGTCGCGGCGCTGGTGGTCCAGATATCGTCGGGGTCGTGTTCGACCCAGCCCGAGCGCGGAAAATGCTGGGGGAATTCCTGCTGCGCCGAGGCCCGCACCCGCAGATCGTCGGAAAAGATCAGCGCGCGAGAGGATGTCGTCCCCTGATCCATTGCCAGAATCGTCATCGCGATCGTGTCTCCTGCCTGGTCTTTCCTGTCCGAATATCCGTGCCCGCGGCACCTGTCCTCATCGCCGGGATCATGGGTATTTGGACAACGAAGAAGGGGCGGCCGTGCGACCGCCCCCAAGCGGCTTCAGATCTTATTGCTGCCAGCTTTTGACCAGTTCGTCATAGCTGATGGTTTCCGGCTGGGGCTTTTCGTTGTCCAGCTTCAGTTGCGGCGCGATGGTGCCGTCTTCCTTGGCCTTGTTGTTCCACCATTCCAGATCCTTCTTCTCGGCCATCTTGGGGCCGATATCGCCCTGGATGCCGGCGCGTTCCAAACGCTCCATGACCTTTTCCTGCTCGGCACAGAGGCTGTCCATGGCCTCTTGCGGGGTCTTGGCGCCCGAGGAGGCGTCGCCGACCGCCTGCCACCACAGCTGCGCCAGCTTCGGATAATCGGGCACGTTGGTGCCGGTCGGCGTCCAGTTCAGGCGGGCGGGCGAACGATAGAACTCGATCAGGCCACCCAGCTTGGGCGCGCGTTCGGTAAAGCTTTCGTCCTGGATGGTCGATTCGCGGATGAAGGTCAGCCCGACATGGGATTTCTTCACATCGACCGTCTTCGACGTCACGAATTGCGCGTAGAGCCATGCCGCCTTGGCGCGGTCCACCGGCGTCGATTTCAGCAGCGTCCACGAGCCCGCATCCTGATAGCCCAGCTTCATGCCTTCTTGCCAATAGGCACCATGCGGCGAGGGAGCCATGCGCCACTTGGGCGTGCCGTCCTCGTTCACGACCGGCAGGCCGGGCTTGACCATGTCGGCGGTGAAGGCGGTGTACCAGAAGATCTGCTGGGCGACCTCGCCCTGGGCGGGGACCGGACCGGATTCGCTGAAGGTCATGCCCTGCGCGGCGGGTGGGGCATAGGCCTTGATCCAGTCCAGATATTTCTGGATCGCATAGACCGAGGCCGGCCCGTTGGTATCGCCGCCGCGCGACACGCAGCTGCCCACGGGGCGGTCGTTTTCATCGACCCGGATCCCCCATTCATCGACGGGCTTGCCGTTGGGGATGCCCTTGTCGCCGTTCCCGGCCATCGACAGCCAGGCATCGGTGAAGCGCCAGCCCAGCGAGGGATCCTTCTTGCCATAATCCATGTGGCCATAGACCTTCTTGCCGTCGATCTCGCGCCCGGTGAAGAACTCGGCGATGTCCTGATAGGCCGACCAGTTGACCGGGACGCCCAGGTCATAGCCGTATTCTTCCTTGAAATCGGCCTGAATCTGGGGGTCGTTGAACCAGTCGTAGCGGAACCAGTAGAGATTCGCGAATTGCTGGTCGGGCAACTGATAAAGCTTTCCGTCAGGCGCGGTGCTGAACGACTTGCCGATGAAATCGTCGATGTCGAGGCCCGGATTGGTCACGTCCTTGCCATCGCCCGCCATCCAGTCGGTCAGGTTGCGCGCCTGCTGATAGCGCCAATGGGTGCCGATCAGGTCGGTGTCGTTGACATAGGCGTCATAGACATTCTCGCCCGATTGCATCTGGGTCTGCAACTTCTCGATGACATCGCCCTCGCCGATCAGGTCGTGGGTGATGTTGATGCCGGTGATCTTGCTGAAGGCCTCGGCAAGCACCTTGGATTCGTATTCGTGGACCGTGAGGGTTTCCGACACGACGTTGATGTTCATGCCCGCGAAGGGCTTGGCCGCGTCGATGAACCATTGCATCTCGGCCTCCTGTTCCTCTCGGGTCAGGGTCGAATTGTCGATCTCGGCATCGAGAAAGGCTTTCGCCTCTTCCATGCCCGCCTGCGCGCCTGTCGCCATCAGCGCAAGCGCCATGGCGGTCGTCAGATATCGTCTCATGGTTTCCCTCCCATTGGATGCCGGTTTGGCTCCGGCGGTTTTCACACCCAGCGAAACACCGCTGCGGCGTAGATCAGTGCAACGGCCAGTCCGCCCCAGAGCGGCGTGCCGATGGTTCCCAGCCAGATCAGGCTGATGAAGGCCGAGCCGAGAAGGCTGATGAACAGCCGGTCCCCGCGCGTGGTGGTGATGCCCAGGACGCCCCGGCGCGGGGTCTCGGGAAAGCGGATGGCGAGCCATGTGAACAGGATCAGAAGGCCCGCGATGATGGTGAAGAACAGGGCGGTCGGGAAGGTCCAGGCCATCCAGCCGCCGGGATTGATGCTGCCCGTCCAGTCGCGCGCCTCGTCGCGCATCGGCACCAGCGTGGTCAGCCAGAACACGAAGCCCAGCCAGATCAGGCCAAGCGTCGCGAAACCGAGATTGACGGATCTACGCATGGTCCGGCCCCTTCGATTGTGTCGCGCGGCCGGCAGGGACGATGCCGGGACGCGGAGGCATCAGGAGACGGCGCCGCGAATTCTGCGGATGGTTCATCACACCCTCCCCATGGCAAAACCCTTGGCGATGTAGTTGCGCACGAACCAGATCACCAGCGCACCGGGGATGATGGTCAGCACGCCCGCCGCCGCCAGCACGCCCCAGTCGAGGCCCGAGGCGCTGACCGTGCGTGTCATCGTCGCCGCGATGGGTTTCGCATTGACCGAGGTCAGCGTCCGGCTGAGCAGCAGTTCGACCCAGGAGAACATGAAGCTGAAGAAGGCCGCGACGCCGATTCCGCTGGCGATCAGCGGCATGAAGATCTTCACGAAGAAACGCGGAAAGGAATAGCCGTCGATATAAGCGGTCTCGTCGATCTCGCGCGGGACGCCGGACATGAATCCCTCCAGGATCCAGACGGCCAGCGGCACGTTGAACAGGCAATGCGCCAGAGCCACGGCGATATAGGTGTCGAAAAGTCCGATCGAGGAATAAAGCTGGAAGAAAGGCAGCGCGAAGACCGCCGCCGGCGCCATGCGGTTGGTCAGAAGCCAGAAGAACAGGTGCTTGTCGCCCAGAAAGCGATAGCGGCTGAACGCATAGGCTGCGGGAAGCGCGACCGAGATCGAGATCACGGTGTTCATCGCCACATAGGTCATGCTGTTGACATAGCCCATATACCAGGACGGATCGGTCAGGATCGTGCGGTAATTGTCGAGCGTGGGATTGCGCGGCCACAGGCTGAGGGTACCGAGGATCTCGCTGTTGGTCTTCAGGCTCATGTTCAGCAGCCAGTAGATGGGCAGCATCAGGAACAGCAGGTACAGCGCCATGACCAGCGCGGCGCCACGGCCCTTGGATTCAGCGACGGCGGCCATCAGAGCGTCTCTCCCTCCTTGGTCATGAGTGTGTAGAAGACGAAGGAAATCAGCAGGATCACGAGGAAATAGATCAGGCTGAACGCGGCTGCCGGCCCCAGGTCGAACTGACCCACCGCCATCTTCACGAGGTCGATCGACAGGAAGGTGGTGGCGTTGCCGGGCCCGCCGCCGGTGACGACGAAAGGTTCGGTATAGATCATGAAGCTGTCCATGAAGCGCAGCAGGATCGCGATCAGCAGCACGCCCCGCATCTTGGGAAGCTCGATATGGCGGAATACCTTCCAGCGCGAAGCCTGGTCGATCCGCGCGGCCTGATAATAGGCGTCGGGGATGGATTGCAGCCCGGCATAGCACAGCAGTGCGACCAGGCTGGTCCAGTGCCAGACATCCATCACGATCACCGTAATCCACGCATCGAAGGCGTCGTTCACATAATTGTAGTCGATGCCCAGTTTCGACAGCGTATAGCCCAGAAGGCCGATATCGACGCGGCCGAAGACCTGCCAGATCGTGCCGACCACGTTCCACGGGATCAGCAGCGGAAGCGCCATGAGCACCAGGCAGAAAGAGGCCCAGACGCCCTTTTTCGGCATGTTCAGCGCCACGAAGATGCCCAGCGGAATCTCGATGGCGAGGATGATCGCCGAGAACAGGATCTGCCGGCCAAGGGCCGCGCGGACGCGGTCCGAGCGAATCGTCTCGTCGAACCATTCGAGGCCCGCCCAGAAGAACTGGTTGCCGCCGAACGTATCCTGGAACGAGTAATTCACCACCGTCATCAGCGGCAGCACCGCCGAGAAGGCGACCAGCGCAAGGACCGGCAGAACCAGCAGCCAGGCGCGGTTGTTGAGGGGTTTTTCCATCAGGCGGCCCTTTCCACGGCGGCCGGATCGACGCGCCAGTCATCGGCATAGACATGGATGAAGGCGGGATCGGGGATGATCCGGTCCGCCCCGGCGGGAATGGGCTGGCCCTCGGGGACGATGACGTTGACCGCGGCGCCTTCGACATGGCCGCGCACGATCCGGTGATTGCCCACATCCTCGATCCGGTGCAGCATGAAGGGCAGGCCCTCGCCGCCGGTGCCGAGGCGCATGAATTCGGGGCGGATGCCGATCCGGATCCTGCCCGATAGCGGCCCATAGCCCCGCGCCAGCGCGATCGGCACGCCCGCCACCTGCGCCGTCGCGCCCTCGACCCGCGCATCCAGCAGGTTCATGCCGGGCGAGCCGATGAAATAGCCGACGAAGGTATGTTC
>NZ_DHXG01000099.1:15634-16199 GCF_002413585.1 Paracoccus sp. UBA5162 | reverse complement strand
CCTCGGTCTGGTCGTGGGTGACATAGATCATCGTATGGCCGAAACGGCGATGCAGATCCTTCAGCTGGGTGCGCAATTCCCATTTCATGTGCGGGTCGATCACGGTCAGCGGCTCGTCGAACAGGATCGCGTTCACATCCTGGCGGACCATGCCGCGCCCGAGGCTGATCTTCTGCTTGGCATCTGCGGTCAGACCGCGGGCGCGGCGGTCCAGCACGTCGGTCATGCCGATCATCTCGGCCACCTCGGCGACGCGCGACTTGATCACATCCTCGGCCAGGCCGCGATTCTTCAGGGGAAAGGCCAGGTTCTGCCGCACCGACATGGTGTCGTAGACGACCGGGAACTGAAACACCTGCGCGATGTTGCGATCAAGCGTGGGCAGGCCGGTCACGTCCGTCTCGCCGAACAGGACGCGGCCCTGCGAGGGGACCAGCAGCCCGGATATGATGTTCAGCAGGGTCGATTTTCCGCAGCCGGAACTGCCCAGAAGCGCGTAGGCGCCGCCGTCGCGCCATGTCAGGTTCATCGGCTTCAGCGCCCAGTCCGCGTCGCCGGACGGATC
>NZ_DHXG01000099.1:3857-15259 GCF_002413585.1 Paracoccus sp. UBA5162 | reverse complement strand
TCATGCCCTCATGCCCTCATGCCGCCGCCGCATAGGCGGCGCCGCGCGCCAGCCCGCCATCGGTGTTGAACAGATAGACATGCGCCGGATCCAGCCAGACCGTCAGCGCCTGCCCATGATCGCGCTTGTGCACGCCGTTGACCAGCCCGACCCAGCGATCGGGCCCGTGGCGCAGATGCAGGAAGGTCTGCGCGCCGGTGATCTCGGTCGTCTCCAGGACGGTGGACAGCGGCATCGCGCCAGGCCGTTCGTGCAGCGACAGGTGCGACGGTCGGAATCCCGCCAGATAGTCGCCGTCGGGCAGATCGACCTGCCAGGTCGCGTCGTGGATCCCGGCCACCCCGCCCCGGACCGAGACGGGCTTGAAATTCATCGGCGGGTCCGAAAAGACCCTTGCGGTCACAGCGTCGGCGGGCTGGCGATAGACCTGTGGCGTGGGGCCGAATTGCGTGATCCGGCCTTCCCATAATGTCGCGGTATTGCCGCCCAGCAGCAGGGCTTCCTCGGGTTCGGTCGTGGCATAGACGAAGATGGCGCCGGATTCCTCGAAGATGCGGGGGATCTCGACGCGCAATTCCTCGCGCAGCTTGTAGTCCAGATTGGCCAGCGGCTCGTCCAGCAGCACCAGGCCCGCATCCTTGACCAGCGCACGCGCCAACGCGCAGCGCTGCTGCTGGCCGCCAGACAATTCCAGCGGCCGCCGATCCAGCAAGGGCGTCAGGCGCATCATCTCGGCGGTTTGCTTCACCCGCCGGTCGATCTCGTCCCGCTTCACGCGCATCAGCCGCAGGGGCGAGGCGATGTTTTCATAGACCGACATGGACGGATAATTGATGAATTGCTGATAGACCATCGCCACCTTGCGGTCCTGCACACGCTGGTCGGTCACGTCATCGCCATTCCAGAAGACGCGGCCTTGCGCCGGACGGTCCAGGCCCGCCATCAATCGCATCAGCGTTGTCTTTCCGGCCTGAGTCGGACCCAGAAGCACGTTCATGCTGCCCGGTTGCAGGACCAGGTCGGTGGCATGGATATGCACCCGTCCGCCGACCGTTTTGGAGATGCCGCGCAGTTCCAGCGTCATGCGGCTGCCCTTTTCTGGCCCATCCAGCCCTCCAGTTCGGCGATCTGGTCTGCGTTCATCTGCAGGCCCAGCTTGCTGCGCCGCCAGATGACATCCTCGGCGCGACGCGCGAATTCCTTGTCCATCAACCAGCCGACCTCGGTTTCGGTCAGGCCGGCGCCGAAATCGCGGCCAAGATCGGCCGCAGCCTTTGCCGTGCCCAGCATGGTCCAGGCCTCGGTCCCGTAGGCCCGGACCAGCCGCGCGGCCCGGTCCTGATCCAGAAACGGATAGGCCGCGCGCAGATCCGCGATCAGGCCGGCCACGCCATCGACCGGGAAATCTCCGCCGGGCAGGGGCGCACCGGCCGTCCAGGCCGAACGGGCCCGCGGAAAGTGCGGCGCCAGCCGTTCCATCGCGTGCTCGGCCAGCCGGCGATAAGTGGTGATCTTGCCGCCAAAGACGTTCAGGCAGGGCGCGCCGGCCTGATCCAGCGACAGCACATAGTCGCGCGTCGCCGCGGTGGCTGATTTGGCGCCATCGTCGTAGAGCGGCCGGACCCCGGAATAGGTCCAGACGATCTGGTCGCGCGTCACCGGCCGTGCGAAATAGTCCGAGGCGAAGCCGCACAGGTATTCCTGTTCCTCGGGGGTGCATTCGGCCTCTAGCGGGCTGCCCTGGTGATCGCGGTCGGTGGTGCCGATCAGGGTGAATCGCTGCTCATAGGGAATCGCAAAGATGATCCGGCCATCGGCGCCCTGAAAGAAATATGCCTTGTCGTGGTCATACAGCCTTGGCACGACGATGTGGGATCCGCGCACCAGGCGCACCGTCTCGGTCGAGGGCAGGTGCGCCACGTCGCGGATCACCTGGCCGACCCACGGCCCGCCCGCATTGACCAGCGCCCGGGCGCGGAAGGCGCGTCCGTCTTCCAGCGTCACGCGCCACAAATCGTCTTCACGCGCAGCCTCGGCGACCTTGGCGCCGACCATGATCCCGGCCCCGCGCATGGCCGCGTCGCGCGCGTTCAGCGCCACCAGCCGCGCATCGTCCACCCAGCAATCGCTGTATTCGTAGGCCCGCTCCAGCCGGTCCTGCAGCGGTGCCCCTTCGGGCGTATCCTTCAGCGACAGGGTGCTGGTGGGGGGCAGGATCTTCCGACCGCCCAGATGATCATAGAGAAACAGCCCCGCCCGGATCAGCAGGTTCGGCCGGTGCCCGCGGTTCCACGGCATCGCCAGGGACAGCGCGCGGCTGACGGGCGTGTCCGATTCAAACGTCATCTTCGGGTCCAGCGGCAGCACGAAGCGCATCGGCCAGCTGATATGGGGCATGGCGCGCAGCAGAACCTCGCGTTCGCGCAGCGCCTCGCGGACCAGCCGGATTTCGAGATATTCCAGATAGCGCAGCCCGCCGTGAAACAGCTTGGTGGATTTGGAGCTGGTCGCCTGCGCCAGGTCGCCCATCTCGGCCAGCCGGACCGACAGACCGCGGCCCGCCGCGTCGCGCGCGATTCCGCAGCCATTGATGCCGCCGCCGATGATGAAAAGGTCGGTGATCTCCGGCATGAGGCTCCTCCCAAAGCCGGGTCAGGTGATCACGGCTTCGTGCAAACTGTCAACGGGAATTTTCGCGGATGCGCGATTTACTTTCGTATTGACAAGAAGCGCACATCATCTTTCCGTAAACGAAAGAGGGGGTCGTGGCCATGAACATTCGCCAGATGGAGATCCTGGAGATCGCTCGTGCGTCCGGCCGCGTCGGCGTCGAGGAACTGGCCGAACGTTTCGACGTGACCTTGCAGACCATTCGCCGCGATCTGGGCGAACTGGCCGATCACGGGATGCTGGACCGGATCCATGGCGGCGCGGTCATGCGCAGCGGCGTCAGCAATATCGGCTATGCCGAGCGGCGGCGGATGCACGAGGATGCGAAAGCCGCCATTGCCCGGGCCTGCGCGGCGCGGATTCCCGACAATTCCTCGATCATCATCAATCTCGGCACCACGACCGAGGCCGTTGCCCGCGAATTGCTGGGTCATCGCAACCTGACCGTCATCACCAACAACATGAACGTTGCCAATATCCTCGT
The DNA here is from genome assembly GCF_002413585.1 of Paracoccus sp. UBA5162. Taxonomy (NCBI): domain Bacteria; kingdom Pseudomonadati; phylum Pseudomonadota; class Alphaproteobacteria; order Rhodobacterales; family Paracoccaceae; genus Paracoccus; species Paracoccus sp. UBA5162. The sequence continues at coordinate 12,105 of NZ_DHXG01000099.1, read as the reverse complement.
CGGCAACGACAGTTGCGAAATCGTGGTCGCGGGCGGGGCGCTGCGGCGCAGCGACGGGGGGCTGGTCGGCGATCTGACAACCGAATTCATGGCCCAGTTCAAACCCGACTACGCCATCATCGGCGCCTCGGCGCTGGATGCCGATGGCGATCTTCTGGATTTCGACATGGCCGAGGTCCGGGTCAGCCGCGCCATCGCCGGGCTGGCCCGGAAATGTTTTCTGGTGACCGATATCAGCAAGCTGGAACGATCCGCGCCGGTGCGAATCATCTCGATGTCCGATCTTGACACGGTCTTCGTGGATCGGCCCCTGCCCGATGCGCTGATGCGGAAATGCGGGGAATGGCAGACGGCCGTGGTGATCGCCTGCTAGTCGCGATCGGCCAGCAGCCGGCCAAGCGCCTGCAGGTCCCGCGCGCCGGCCTGGTCCAGCAACGTCTCCAGCGCCCGGAAATGCCGGATGACGGCGTGCCCGGTCTGGGTCAGCACCGCGCCGCCGCCGCCCGGTCCGCCACGGCTGCTGTCCACCACCGGCAGGGTGAAGCCCGCGTTCATTTCCTCGACCAGCGACCAGGCGCGCTTGTAGCTCATTCCCATGTCGCGGCCGGCGGCGGCGATCGAGCCGTGATGGTCGATCAGCACCAGAAGCTGCATCTTGCCCGGACCCAGCGTCAGAGCATGGCCATATTCCAGGCGCAGCTTGATCCGGGGAAGGGGGGCTTGCATCGGCTTGTGGTCCGGCGGTTGAGGCTGGTTCCAGACTAGGTGCGCGGTCCTCGCGCCGCAACGTCGTATCCCGGCCCGCCGCAACGACGATTGCCGTGCGGCCGGAGACTCCTATGCTGCGGAATGATCAGCAAGGGGGAAACCATGGCCGAATCCGATATCGTCATCCTGTCCGGCGCGCGCACCGCCATCGGCACCTTTGGCGGCAGCCTTGCCGCGATTGCGCCGATCCGGCTGGCAGCAACCGTCACCCGCGCCGTGATCGAGCGCGCCGGCATCGCTCCCGACCGGATCGGGCAGGTCGTCTTCGGCCATGTGATCAATACCGAGCCGCGCGACATGTATCTGTCACGCGTCGCGATGCTGGAGGCGGGGATACCCGACACCACGCCCGCGATGAACGTGAACCGGCTGTGCGGATCGGGTGCGCAGGCCATCGTCTCGGCCGCGCAGGCGCTGATGCTGGGTGACGCCGATTTCGCCATCGCGGGCGGCGCCGAAAGCATGAGCCGGTCACCCTACGCCGTGCCCTCGGCCCGGTTCGGCGCGAAGATGGGTGATCAGGTGATGCTGGACATGATGACCGGGGCGCTGACCTGCCCGATGGGCACGGGCCATATGGGCGTGACGGCGGAAAACGTCGCCGCCGAACACGGGATCGGCCGTCAGGCGCAGGACGAATTCGCCCTGGAATCGCAGCGCCGTGCCGCGTCGGCCATCGCGGCGGGGCATTTTCGCGACCAGATCGTGCCGATCGAGGTCAAGACCCGCCAGGGAGTCGCGGTCTTCGATACCGACGAACACCCGAAGCAAACCGATCTCGACCGGCTGGCCAGCCTGAAACCGGTGTTCCGCAAGGAGGGCACCGTGACCGCAGGCAATGCCAGCGGCATCAATGACGGTGCGGCGGCGCTGGTGCTGGCGCGGGCGGATGCGGCGCGGGCCGCGGGCCTGACCCCGCGCGCCCGGATCCTGGGCTACGCGGTCGCGGGCGTCCGGCCCGACGTCATGGGAATCGGCCCGATCCCGGCGGTTCGGGCATTGCTGGCGCGCACCGGGCTGAAAGTCGCCGATTTCGACGTGATCGAATCGAACGAGGCATTCGCCGCGCAAGCCTTGGCGGTCAACGAGGGGCTGGGGCTTGACCCGGGGCGGGTGAACCCGAATGGCGGCGCCATCGCCTTGGGCCATCCCGTCGGAGCAACAGGGGCCATCCTGACCGTCAAGGCGCTGTCCGAACTGGACCGGACCGGCGGCGCGAAAGCCCTCATCACCATGTGCATCGGCGGCGGCCAAGGCATCGCCATCGCGATCGAGAGAATGTGATCGGCGCCGCCGCCCCTGCGACAACAAAAGGGCGCGGCCTGATCCTCGGCTGCGCCCTTTTCGGCATCGTCTCACGATGCGCGGTGAAGGCCCGCTTCGCGCGCCGGCACCGGAAACGGGCCGCCCAGATCAGACGGCCCGCGAGTTCCACGGAGATGGCCCGGTTAGGGATGGCTAGAATCCGTCCGGTCCCAATCAGGGTTTACGACCCAGGGGGCTGCCCCTAGGCCACGGCCCCCCTGACTGTTCCGACACCTCTCTCCAATATCACTCTCGACACTGGACCACCTCCTTTCAATGTGTTGCCGTTGCAAGGGGAAGGGTGCCACAGATCGAGATTCTGTCAATCAGATTTCTTGGGGGTGCCTCAACAAATTGCGGACAATCAGCCGGAATGGCACAAGGGCCAGTAGCGCCAGTCCAAGTTTGACCAGCCAATCGGCACTTGCCAGCGAAATCCACAGCGGACCGATCGGTCCTTGACCAAGCAGCGGAACCGCCTCGTTGGCCCAGACGGTATTGCCGTCCGCCGGCAGGATGGCCGAAAATGCGATGCTGAAGAACAGGGCCGTATCCAGCGCCGATCCGACCAGCGAGGATGCCAGCGGCGCCGTCCACCAGCGCCCGCCGCGCAGGGCATCGAAAATGGCGATGTCCAGCGTTTGCGCGACGATGAAGGCCGTGCCCGATCCCAGGGCGATGCGCAGCGTGGTCCTGTCAAGGCCCGCCGCGGCCAGCGAACAGATCACCCCCACCAGGAAACCGGCCAGCACCACCCGGCGCGCGGCCGCCGCGCCGTAGACACGGTTCATCACATCGGTGACGAGAAAGGCGAAGGGATAGGTGAAGGCGCCCCAGGTCAGCCAGTCTCCGATGACGAACTGGACCAGGATATTCGAGGCCACGACGATGGCGGCCATGGCGATCACGCCGGGCAGATAGCGGGTCATGAATGATGTTCCGTTTTACAAGGTTGCGGACAACTCGGCTCCGCGGCGCGGAACAACGCGGCCATACGCCGGGCCGGCGGGTGCTGTCAATTCGGCGCGCTCGCAACCGCGGCCGGTCGCCATCGCACCCAGGGTTCGACAAACTCCTCGCGCTCTTTGCAAATACCTGCGGGGGTGAATTGGCCGCAGGCCAAGAGGGGGCCGGCGAGGTCCCCTTTCCCGGTCAGTTTCGCAACCGATATTCGACCAGTTCCGTTCTCTGCACGATCAGGAAATTGTCGTCCGAAATCATCGTCAGCCGGATTCCCTGTCCGTCGTCCCAGACCGAGATCCCCTCGAGGTTGTCATATTGCAGCGGTCGCGTGGTCAGCAGGATTTCCTCGTCCTTCGGGCCCTCGGCGGTCAGCCGCATCCGGCGCACGCGCGAGACGAACCCGAAGAGGCCGCGAAAATCGCGCTCCAGTATGTAAAGCATCCCGTCGGGGCCGAAATCCGCGCCGGTCATCAGCCAGCGCGGATCCCGGCGGATCGTGCCCAGGCGGCTCCATTTGCCGTCGCGGAAACCCAGGACCGGAAACGGCCGGTCCTTGCGCGAGGATCGTTCGACGATCGCGACCAGCAATCCGTCATCGCGAACAGCCAGCGCCTCCATCCCCGAATTGGTGCGGAAGTCGGGCAGTTTCGGCGGCAAGGGCCGGCGGGTCGCGGGCGCATCGGGATCGGCATAGCTGGCGATCCGGTCCAGACCTTCGAAACTGACCCAGATGCTGCTGTCGCGCGCGATCGCCAAGCCCTCGCTGTCGCCCAGATAGCCCGGCTTCAGCGGTTGTCCCTTGCTGTCCTTCAGATGGGCGCGCCCGGCGACATTCATGCCCCGGATGCGGCCCTGCGCGTCGCGTTCGACGCTGCCCCAATACAGCCAGGCGCGGTCGCTGAGGGCGTTGAAGCCGGACCCGTCGGCACTGATCTCCAGCCCGGAAAAGCCGCCGAAACTGTCTTCGGTGCCCGACCAGACATAGGTTCCGATGTAATCCAGCGTCACGGCCGGCGCGGGGGCGCCGGCCGTGATCAGCAGGACGGACAGGATGGCGCCTAGCGCGCGCCGGCGACGGTGCGGCATTGGGCAGGCAACTCGGCCATGCGATAGGTGCGGGGATGGCGGTAATTCGGATCGGGCGGGGCGGGTTTCACGCGGCTGGGGTCGATCCGGTTCCTGATCCATTCGGCAGCCTCGGCGCAACCATCGCCCGGGGGCGGCGGTTCCTGATCCTGACAGATCGAGCCGGGCGGACAGTCAAGCCGGACATGGAAGTGGGATTCATGCCCGTTCAGGGGCCGGATCTTGCGCAGCCAGCTTCGGTCGCCCTTTTCCAACTGGCACATCGCGACCTTGACCACGGGGTCGGTAAAGATCCGCTCGACCCGCGGATCGCGGGCCGCGGCGCGCAGGATCGTCATGTGCCCGCCGTTGAAATTCGGCGACAGCGCCGTGCCGCCCCTGGCCACGACCGAAGCCGAGGAGATGCGTTCCCGCTGCGCCGGGCTCAGCGCCAGCGAGGAGGGCGGCAGCATCCAGACATCGGCGTCCAGCCCGATCTGATGGCTGGCATGGCCCGAGGTCATCGGCCCGCCGCGAGGCTGGCTCATGTCGCCGATATAGAGGCCGCGCCAGCCGGCCTGCTGTGCAACGCGGGACAGGCCGACCAGGAAATCGACCAGTTCGGGATGGCCCCAGTTGCGGTTGCGCGACAGTCGCATGGCCTGCCAGCTTGGCCCGGACTCGGGCAGTTGCGCGAAGCCCTGGCCGCAGCCCTTGGAATAATAGCCGATCGATACCGGCGGGCCTTGCGAGGCGCCGCGGAAGTTGCCGAACACGTCCTTGGCCAGCGACTGGGCCGACAGCGGTGCGGCAAGCCCTGCCAACAGGGCGGCTGCGGTCAGGAACTTGCGGATCACTGCTTTGCCTCTCCTTCGGGTTTGACCCAGCCTAGCAGAACCAGCGCCAGAAGAAACATCGCGATCAGGGGCGAGATGCCGATGCGCTGATTGCCGGTCAGATCGGTGACCGTCGCGATCAGGAACGGCGCCAGGAACGCGGTGGCCTTGCCCGAAAGCGCATAGAGGCCAAAGCCTTCTGTCGCCTTGTCCGCGGTGGTGTGGCGGACCATCATCGTGCGGCTGGCCGCTTGCAGCGCGCCGCCCGCGCCGCCGATCAGCGCCCCACACAGAAAGAAGATCGCATCGGGCAGGCGCAGCCCGGCCACGACCGGGCCGTCCGGCACCGCCATGCCAAGGAAGGTGTCGCGATCCATGCTGATGATCACGATGCAGACCGCGATCAGGATCAGCATGCAGGCCGCGATGACCGGGCGCGGGCCCCAGCGTCGGTCGGCGCGCCCGCCGAGCCAACTGATGATCGCGGCCGAGACGGCGCTGACCACGCCGAAGATACCCGCCAGAAAGACCGGCCAGCCCAGCACGGTGCCGGCATAGACGCCGCCGAAACCGTATAGCGCGTTCAGCGCGTCGCGCGACAGCATCGACGAGACCAGCCAGGCCGCCAGGCTGCGGCGATGGCGCAGGCTGCCGATCAGCCGTCCCAGATCGCGCATCGCGGCGCCCAGCCTGATTCTTGCGCGCGGCCCGCGCGGCTCGCGGACCCACAGGAAGAACGGCACCATGAAGATGGCATACCAGATCGCCACGAAAGGCCCGACAAAGCGCGTCCCCTCGCGGGTCTCGGGATCCAGACCGAAAAGCGGCGCGATCCCGGCCAGCGTCCGGCCCGACGGCGTTTCGGCGAACAGGGCCAGCATCAGCGTCAGCGCGACGACGCCGCCCACATAGCCGAAGGCAAAGCCCGACCCGGACAGGCGCCCGATCTCGTTGCGCGGGGCAAGGCCGGGCAACATGGCATTGGTGAAGATGGTGGCGAATTCCATGCCGATCAGGCCGATGCCGAACAGCGTGACCGCGGCGATCAGCGGCGGCTGTTCGGGGACCACGAACCACAGCCCCGCGGCGCCCAGGACATACAGCGCCGAGAACAGCCAGACCCAGGGCATCCGGCGTCCCGAGGTGTCGGCCACCGCCCCCAGGATCGGCGCCAGAACCGCGATCACGACGCCGCTGACCGACAGACCGTAACCCCACAACGCCTGCGCACGCGCCCCCGCCAGCGTCACGCCGTCGCCCAGGGCGATGAAATGGCTTTTCGCGATCTCGGCGAAATAGATCGAGAAGACGAAGGTCAGCAGCAGCGTGGCATAGGGCTGGCTGGCCCAGTCGAAAAACCACCAGCCCCAGATCCGCTTGCGGTCCATCTCGTCCCCCGGTCGCTTTTTCGCCATAAGGCCCGAGGCGGGTCAGACTGGCAAGTCACCTTTCGTGCCGTCGGGAACCAGCGGCGGCCAGGGCCGTGCCGCATCGGCGTCGATCCAGGCCTGCACCCAGCCGGGCAGGTCGGGGCTGCCGACCGGATGGCCAAGCGCCTGCATCAGCCGCGGCGGGGGGACGATCCCCTGCCGGGATGTCACCGCTGAACGGATCAGCACCTGATTGCAGCATTCGGATCCCTTCCACATGGACTGATCCATGTAGATGAAGCGATCATCCCAGCCGACCATGCGCGAGATCATCGTGAACCTCTCGAAGGCGCGGATTCGCCGCCGGTAGCGGGTCGAGTTTCCGGCGACGGTGATCCCCCAGCCTTTCTCGCGCAGAACCGGCAGCAGCCCGGTGCGGGAAGCCAGCGGGATCCGGCCCAGGTCGTACAGGGTCAGGGTGCGGCCGTTGTTCAACTCGATCCAGGGATCCAGATCCCATGGCCAGCAGCGATGGGTCGAGACATGCGCGTCCATCGGTCCAAGCGGCGGCGCGCCGCGGAACTTGATCATCTCCTTGGCGAAACGGATCAGCGGATACATCGGGCCCCCTTCTGTTGCCGGGCAGGGCCGGGCGTGGCCCGGCCCGGCGGCATCGTCAACCCGAACGCTGCGGCAACCGGGTTGCACGCCGGTGCCGGCACCTGCATAGAGGTCCGGACCGCGACGACGAGGGCACAATGGGAACGCTGTACGAGGCCTTGCAACTGATCCTGCAAGTGGTGTGGTTCGTGATGATCGTCCACATCATCATGTCATGGCTGATCAATTTTCAGGTTCTGAACCTGCGCCAGCCGCTGGTCGCGCAGATCTGGGACGGGCTGAACCGGCTTCTGGAACCTCTCTACCGTCCGATCCGCAACATCCTGCCCAATACCGGCGGGCTGGATCTGGCGCCGCTGGTCGTGTTCATCATCATCATCATCCTGCAACGCGCCCTGGCCAACAATGCCGGCTTCTTCTACGGCATGTGATGCCCAGGGACGTGCCCGCCGACGATCTTCTGAGGCAGGTCTGGGGCTTTGACGGCTTTCGACCCGGCCAGGGCGAGATCGTCGAGGCCGTGGCCCAAGGCCGCGAGGTTCTGGCGATCATGCCGACCGGCGGCGGCAAGTCGCTGTGCTATCAATTGCCCGCGCTGATGCGCGACGGCGCAACGGTCGTCATCTCGCCGCTGATCGCCCTGATGCGCGATCAGGTTCGCGCGCTGACCGCGGCGGGCGTGCCGGCCGGCGCGCTGACCAGCGGCAATACGCAGGACGAAACCGATGCGGTCTTGGCGGCGCTGGAACGGCGCGAACTGAAACTGCTCTACATGGCGCCGGAACGGCTGGCCTCGGGCGGGGCGATCAATCTGCTGCGCCGGGCGGGCGTCACCGCCATCGCCGTGGACGAGGCGCATTGCGTCAGCCAGTGGGGTCACGACTTCCGGCCCGATTACCTGCGCATCGGCGAATTGAAGCGCATGCTGGGCGTGCCTTTGGCGGCCTTCACGGCGACCGCCGATGCCGAGACGCGGGCCGAGATCGTGACCCGCCTGTTCGACGGCGCCGAACCCGTCACCTTCCTGCGCGGCTTCGACCGCCCCAATATCCGGCTGGCCTTTCAGCCCAAGGACAGCCCGCGCAAGCAATTGCTGACCTTCGTTGCCGCACGGCGCGGACAATCGGGCATCGTCTATTGTGCCAGCCGCGCCCGGACCCAGACGCTGGCGCAGGCGCTGAATGACCAAGGCCACAGCGCGGTCGCCTATCACGGCGGTATGGAAGCCGATCTGCGCCGTCGGGTCGAAAGCCGGTTCCAGCAGGAAGACGGCCTGATCGTCTGCGCGACGGTCGCCTTCGGCATGGGCATCGACAAGCC